>NZ_JBNNMF010000028.1:0-49776 GCF_050272495.1 Solibacillus cecembensis
CAAGCGAAATTAAACAACCAGTCGCCGGTTCAATACCGACAACTGGTTGGATAAATACTTTTTTGACCTCTGTCTTATATACGGGGGTCAGTCCCTTTCGCTAACAGCCCTTCTTTTATTTTGATAATCTGATTGTCAGTTCGCTTACTAATACAATAACAACTGGGATAATAAAAAATTGTGGCTGCATGATTGCACAAATCGTCACAATAATTGCCTGTTTCATCGCAAGTAATCGTACTAAATTCGTAACCGCTTGCTTTCGCGTTTCCCTCGGGATTGGATACAGCATATCCATACGGAATTCCCCTGCTGATAACAGCGCATACTTCAATTGCAAAGTCGTCGCAAATGCTAACGCCCCAGCGACAATCCACGTGACAAATGGAATGTTGACAAACATCGCAATAACCGCTGAAATAGCAGTCAAACGAAGCCATAAATAAAAATGGTCATCCGTTCGAATAAATGTACGGAACACAAGATATGCCTGCGTGTTTTCCTTTTTATACGGAATCCATTTATAGGCGATATCTAGCCATGCTCTGCGTTTAATAGAACCTTTTAAGTGCGGTACTTCCGTAAAGTAATTCGCAAAACGATAAAAACTCAGCATCCTATTTTGCTCTAGATTAATAAAATGTTCATAAGGTACAGGTTGATTTTTCATCTTTTTGTGCAATGTCACGACATAATATACAAGCATTATTAAAAATACAATGGCAAAAACACCATCTGTTAATACAGTTTGGATTGCTAAAATGGAGACAATAGCACGAACAAATCGGTCCATCAAAATAGCCTGTCCACGGTTCACATAACGAAATGCAAATTCACTTCGCACATTTATAAACTTCAATATGGCAACAAATAATACACCTAGCCAAATTTGCTTCGTAGTAAGTTCCGTAACTTCTTTTAATAATGGAATCATTACGATATACACAACGGCTGGCACTAATAATTGTGACCAAAACGTCCAATTTTTTGCCTTTTTAAAATACTGCGGCATTTGTGATTCAAGTGGTAATAAATACACTTGGTCTGGTTCTTTTAATAATGTTGTCGGGCGGCTAAGCGTAAGTAAACAACCGACAAGTATTGCTACCAACCACTCCGCAGGGAAATCATTTTGCACTACTTTTAGCCATTCGCTATATTGATAGCCTCCCGCGCCAATAATAAAGACAAAAACAATCGCAATATGCCCCGTAAATACGAAACGCATATACTTCATGATTTCGCCTATATAATGCTCAAACCGCTTCGCCCAAACACTATGCATGCTGTTCATTGTCCTGCTCCTTCGTCATCGCAATATATAAGTCATCAAGGGTTGCAGCAGGCATTTGGAATGCTTTACGTAAATCGTCCATCGTTCCTTGTGCACGAACACGCCCCTCATGAAGTAAAATAATGCGGTCACAATGCTTTTCGGCTGTCGATAAAATATGCGTCGACATTAAAATAGCAGCCCCTGCACGTTTTTTTGCATCCATTTGATCCAACAATGATTGAATACCAAGCGGATCAAGTCCGACAAATGGTTCGTCAATAATATATAGGCTCGGATTGACTAAAAACGCACACATAATCATCACTTTTTGACGCATTCCTTTTGAAAAATGCGATGGGAACCAATTTAAACGTTTTTCCATGCGAAACTCTTTCAGCAGCACCTCAGAACGTTCTGCTAACGTCTTTTCATCTAAACCGTAAGCCATTGCCGTCAATTCCAAGTGTTCTTTTAAAGTTAACTCCTCATACAATACGGGCGTTTCAGGAATATACGTAAAACTTGTGCGGTACTGATCCATATTTTCCTTAAGCGTCACACCGTTTAAGCGAATTTCGCCTGCTCGCGGCAATAATGTTCCGATAATATGTTTAATCGTCGTACTTTTCCCCGCTCCGTTTAACCCGATTAATCCAACCAATTCCCCTTTATTCATTTCAAAAGATAAATCTTGAATTACAGGCTTTCGCGTATAGCCACCTGTTACATTTTGTACGTGTAAAATTGTCACAGTCGTCACTCCTCTTTATATAATCTAGTTTATCAAAAAAGCCACAAATATTCAGTTCACATATGGTAAAATAGAGAAAATCTTTCTTAAAAGGAGTCGAGCATGATGAGTGATTGCCTATTTTGTAAAATTATTGACGGTCAAATTCCAAGCTTAAAAGTGTATGAAGATGAGCATGTATTTGCGTTTATGGATATTATGCCATTAACGAAAGGTCACACATTATTAATCCCTAAAACGCATTGCAGAGATTTATTTGAAATGCCGGAAGATGTGGCACGTAATTTATATGCAGCGGCACCAAAAGTGGCCAATGCGATTAAAACAGCGTTTAATCCGGTAGGCATGAATACTGTTAATAACAATGGTGCTGCAGCTGGACAAACCGTATTCCATTACCATTTGCATCTTATTCCTCGTTATGATGAAAAAGATGGTTTACAAGTAGCTTGGAATAGTAGACAAGACGAATTCCCTACTGAAATTTTAACAGAAATTGCAGGGCAAATTAAAGCGAGTTTATAAAATTGCTAATTTATTAAGATTGCAATTTTCCTAGTTTTTGATTACAATCATGAATAAGTTTTCGCTAATGGCAATGAGTGCACATTAGGAGAACCAAATTAGCTTAGAAAAGTTAGAGGAGACGAGACAGATGAATACAAAAAATTTAGTTTTAATGGCGCTTTTAATTGGAATTGGGACAGCACTATATATTGTGATCCCAGGTATCGTACAAGGAATGAAACCAGATTTCATTTTAACTATGATGTTTATTGGGATTTTACTTTTCCCGACTTTTAAGGAAACTTTCCTATTAGGATTAACTTCTGGTGTTCTATCAGGATTATTTACTACTTTCCCTGCCGGATTCCTGCCAAATGTTATTGATAAGTTTATCACTGCATTTGTATTTTTAGCCATTGTATTAGCGCTTAAAAAGCTAACTGCAAATATGGTCGTAACAACGATTTCAGTCGCAATTGGTACGTTAATTTCAGGTATTATTTTCTTATCTGTTGCATTATTTGCAATGGGGACAGATGTAGGTGCACCTTTCTTGATTTTATTATCAAGTGTTGTATTACCTGCAGTTGCATTCAATGCTGTGGCGTTTATCATCATTTATCCGATCATCCAAAAGTTAGTAAAGCGTTCAAACTTTCAAACTTCTTTGTCACAAGCATAATCATCGAAGCTACGTAGCTATCAATTAATAGCTACGTAGCTTCTTTTTCATTTGTTCATTTCATGGTTTAATATAAGTAGATTATGGAAAAGACTTCATGTACATATTTTTTAGGAAAGGACGAGACGAAATGAAGACAAAAACATTTTTAATTGGCTTATCTGCTGGATTAGTAGGAGGTGCAGCTGCGATTTTGTTATCTACTCCCCAATCTGGTACGCAGCTTCGCCAAAATATCACAACAAATTTAGCAAGCGCCAAATCAAAACTGACAGATTTGACTTCTGAAATCGGCAATGTGAAACAATCGATATCTGCACTCTCTTCAGTAGCACAAAATAACATGCCTAGTATAATAAATGACTTAAAGGTAAGCTTGTCTCAGTTTAAACAAGAAATTGAACCAGAAGCGTTAACATTAAAACAAGAAATTGAGAAGTTACAGAATTCTATTAGTGAAATCGAGAAAAATATCCCTTCAGCTAGAAATGAAGAACAGTAAAGCGATTGAAAGTGATAGGTAAAAAGTAACTCAGTATTTTACTTTTATCGGAAATTAAGTCCCTAAAATATCTTTTTTTATTATTTATCAGTCAATTACCAATTATTTAATTTTTCTAACTTTAAACTTTATTCTTTTATTGCTATAATATTTTCAAAACATACAATGGGAAGAAGAAGGTGATTGCTTTGTCTGATGAATTATACACACAGAAAGAGGCTATGTTATTTAGCCAACGAATTGCACAGTTATCTAAAGCTCTTTGGAAAGCTGTTGAAAAAGATTGGCAAACATGGATTAAGCCATATGATTTAAATATTAATGAACATCATATTTTATGGATTTCGTATCATTTAAAAGGTGCTTCCATTTCTGATGTTGCAAAATTCGGTGTCATGCATGTATCGACTGCTTTCAACTTTTCAAAAAAATTAGAAGAGCGTGGTTTATTAACGTTTTCAAAACGTGATGATGATAAGCGCAATACTTACGTAGAACTTACACCACAAGGCTCTGAGTTGATTTTACGAATGTATGAACATTACCATGATACGGAGCATTCAATTCTAGAAGGCTCTCTACCATTAAAAGAACTTTACGGAAGATTTCCTGAGTTTTTAGATGTCATGGCGGTTATCCGTAATATTTACGGCGAGGATTTTATCGAAATTTTCGAACGATCCTTCCAAGATTTTAAAGATACCTTTAAAGAAGCAAAACATACTACTCCAATCTAACTTCTTTCAGCGACCGTCCAAACAGTCGCTGAAAGAAGTTGCCCCCGGCGGATGTCACGGAATCGGAAAGGCTTTTTTTGTGCCAGCACAAAGCCGATTCCGGACGCAATTATGCCGAAGCATAATTGATTAAATATTAAAAAAGAGTGTCTAGATACACTCTTTTTTTTGCATAAAGATATATTTGTACGACTGTCTCTAATTTATGTAGTATGATAGAAAAACATACACATACGATTTACTTTTCATACATTTCATTATGCAATACACTTAGGAGGATACTCGTGCACTGTTGGAAAACAATTAATATTGAACGTGATTATGGTACTACAAGGCTCTATTTATTAGCTTGCATTGTTTTTGTTTTAGTATTTTGCTTTTCTTATATTGCATTGAGCTTTCAATTTATCGCGCGTCATGAAGCGCATTATTTATGGTTGCTTATAATAGCCATTCCTTTTATTTACCCAATTCATAAAGCACTTCATTATTTCGCTTTATTTAAATACCGAAAATCGGTTGTTTTTCACTTTAAAATACGATACATTTTCATTCCGATTATTCATATGCAGTTGCAACAGAGTATTTCTAAAAAAATGTATTTATTTACATTGCTCACACCGTTTATGTTAATTAACACTGCTCTTATAATTGGCGGCTTGTACGTTCCGCAATACGCCCATTATTTTAGTTTTTTATTGGCTTTTCATTGTAGCATTTGTTTAATGGATATTTTATATGTTAAACATTTAATGTCCGCGCCAAAGAATGCTATAATCGAGGAAACACCTAGAGGCTATGAAATTCTTGTCCCCTTAAATTTATAAAGGGGAATTCATACACATCTTTAAATTTAAGGTTGTAAGGGGGAGGAGTAAATTTGCTATTACTAATTGTCATTCTATTTTCGATTTTATACTTATTCCAAATTAATCGGATGACAGCTGCTCTTTGTATTCAAAAAGATATTCCTGAAGAAAAGCAGCCGAAAATATTCCGTACGATCAATGTACTCATTACGATTTTATTGATTTGTCTATATGTAGAAGTTTTAATGGCCGTATAATAATAAAAAAGGTGCACACGCTATAGTGAGCACCTTTTTTGCATCTCTCATTTACCAATGTCAATTAAAATGGTTATTCCTCAATTTTTTTAAATTGTAGAACCATCATTTACTATGTCAATCCATTTTTAATTAGTAAATAAACGCTGCACCTACGATAATCAATAAAATGAACAATACGACTAATAGTGCAAAGCCTGAACCTGAACCATTATAGCCTCCGCCACCCATCACGTCACCCCCTATCTATCATCTATCGTATGCACATTGCTTGGTAAAACTTAGGCTATTACTTGTATGGAACCATTTTGTTTTTTAATCGTTTATGTTATAGTAACTAATGCATTCATAGAAAGTTAGGAGCGTAAGAAAAAATGAAAAAATCACTTTTTGCATTAACATTAGCTGCTTCAATCGGTTTAGCAGCTTGTAGTAATCCTGGCGATGAGGTAGTTGTCTCAACAAATGTTGGCGACATTACTCAAGAAGACTTTTACAATCAAATTAAAGAAATCGCTGGTGATCAATTATTACAACAAGTAGTAATTGAGAAAATTTTAAATGATAAATATAAAGTAACTAAAGAAGAAATTGAAGAAGAGTTCAAAACTGTTAAAGAACAACTTGGCGAAGGCTTAGAAGCAGCTTTAGCACAAGCTAACTTAACTGAGGAAGGCTTAAAAACAAATATCCGCTTCAGTCTTTTACAAAAAAAGGCAATAGCGGATGTTGAAGTAACAGATAAAGAAATTCAAGCTTATTATGACCAAGCTAAACAAGAATTAAATGCTCGTCATATTTTAGTTGAAGATGAAGCAACAGCAAAAGAAGTTGCTAAAAAAATTAACGCGGGTGAAGATTTTGCTGCAGTAGCAAAAGAATACTCAAAAGATCCAGGTTCAGCTGAAAAAGGCGGCGATTTAGGCTGGTTTACAGTTGGAATGATGGTTCCTGAATTCAATGACGCTGCATATGCACTTGAAGTAAATAAAATTAGTGAGCCCGTTCAAACGGTTAACGGCTTCCACATTATCCAAGTAACAGAGAAGCGCGATGTGAAAGATTTCGGAACTTTAGAAGATAAAAAAGAAGAAATCCGTGAATCAATTGCAGCTTCTAAAGGCGACTGGGATACAAAAGTAGCACAATTACTTAAAGAAGCGGAAATTAAAGTGAACGACGCGGACTTAAAAAATGCATTTTCTGGCATTGAAACAAAATAATTAGTCATAAAAAAAGACAGCCTTTGGTCAATAAAAAAACCATGGCTGTCTTTTATTCTTTTTTAGTTCTTCTTAACGAATTCCGATTTTAACTTCATCGCACCGAAACCATCAATTTTACAATCTATGTTATGATCGCCTTCAACTAAGCGAATTCCCTTTACACGTGTGCCAATTTTTAGCGTAGATGAACTACCTTTTACTTTTAAATCTTTAATAACCGTTACGTTATCACCATCTACTAATAAATTCCCATTAGCATCACGAACGACTAGCCCTTCTTCAACAGCTTCTTCCGTTTGTGACCATTCATGTGCACATTCAGGACAAACGAACATTTGTCCATCTTCATACGTATATTCTGAGCCACAACTCGGGCAACTTGGTAGTTTCTCCATAATCCTAACCTCCAGTCAATATTTCCTCTATACTGTCATACTTACAAAGCAATAACAAGTCGATGCTTCTTAATGTACCTTTTTCGCTCAAAACTTAGTATAATTGAGCCATTTTTAATCTACATTACGCTTCCCTTGCTCCGTTAGCCATAACCCTAATCCTAAAACAACCGCACCTCCGACAATATTCCCCGCAGTAACCGGCACTAAATTATGCAGCGCACCGCTAAAGGTAATTGCCTCCCCATGTGGGATCATAAACGCTAATGAAAACAAAGTCATATTGGCGATGCTATGTTCAAAGCCCGACATAATAAACGGGAAAATACAGCAAAAGATAATCATAATTTTAGCAGCTTCACTTTTTAAGCGATACGTGCACCATACGGCTACACAAACGAGGGCATTACATAAAATTCCTCGAAAGAACAGCTCCATCGCAGGTGCTGACATTTTTGCCGTTGTAACTTTTTCAACAAAATTGGCGGTCTCCCCTATTGCCATACCCGACATAAAAAATAGCCACGCACAAATAATAGAACCGATAAAATTGCCAACATAACTATATGTCCATACATTGATTAAATCTAATACGCTTGTCCTTTTTTCTAACGTTCCAATGGACATAACCAAATTATTTCCTGTAAATAAATCCGCCCCACTAAGCGTCACCATACAAAGCGCTACACCAAATGCTAACCCTTGAATAATTTTCATACTCGGTACATTGGTCGGTGATAACAATCCTCCAATGACAATAAATGTGATAATGCCAAATCCAATAAATAGTCCCCCATAAAATGCGAGCATTAAAAAACCGAACTTTGACGTACGAACCGTTTGTGCTTTTTTCTCAGCTATCGTTGCAATAGCGTGGAAAGTTTCAGTCATTAGTAGACCACCTCATTATTACGATGTATTCATCAAGATTATAACAATATAATCATGGAATGTATGTACCTCATTTCCAGTGTGAAATATATGAATATTCACCTTTTCGCCATTTTTTGAATTATTTATAAAATTTAGCGTATTGTTTTTCATTAAAACACGAACGTTTTATTGTATATTTGTTCAGAAATTCGTATACTTAACATTCATTATTCTCTTTTATGTGCTTTCTAAAAAGAATTTCGTGAATTTTCCCACATATTCATGAAAAGAGTATAATATCAAGGTAGTATTTATTAATTACACAAGGAGTGTTTCCAATGACAGTAACATCAAATCGCGCATATAACTTTAATGCAGGTCCATCAGCATTACCACTTGAAGTATTACAAAAAGCACAGGCGGAACTTGTTGATTTTAAAGAAACAGGTATGTCTGTAATGGAGTTAAGCCACCGTAGTGCTACATTTGAAGCGGTTCATAACGAGGCAATTGCTCGCTTACGCAAACTTTATGACATTCCAGAAAACTATGAAGTGCTATTCCTACAAGGTGGAGCAAGCCTTCAATTTACGATGATTCCTATGAACTTCCTAGCGCAAGACCAAAAAGCAAGTTATATTCAAACAGGTGCTTGGTCAGAAAAAGCTTTTAAAGAAGCTAAATTTTTCGGTACACCCGTTGAAGCTGCAAGTACTAAAGCAAATAACTATAAAAACATTCCAACAGTTGAAGAAATCCAAGTAGAGCAAAATGCAGCATATGTTCACTTAACTTCAAACAACACGATTTTCGGTACGCAGTGGAAAACATTCCCGACAACGGGTGATGTGCCATTAATCGCTGATATGTCTTCTGATATTTTATCTAAAAAAGTAGACATTTCGAATTTCGCGATGATTTATGCGGGCGCTCAAAAAAATCTAGGTCCTTCTGGTGTCACTGTTGTGATCATCCGTAAAGACTTCCTAGAAAAAGCAAATCCGAACATCCCAACAATGTTAAAATACGATACACATGTTGCAAACAATTCTTTATACAATACACCACCAACATTCGGTATTTATATGCTTGGTGAAGTATTGAAATGGGTTGAAGAACAAGGTGGCGTAGATACGATCGAAAAACGCAATGAAGAAAAAGCAAAATTAATTTACGATGCAATCGATCAGTCAAATGGCTTCTATTATGGTCATGCAACGGAAGATTCTCGTTCATTGATGAACATTACATTCCGCGTAGCAGATGAAGCTTTAGAAAAAAAATTCTTAGCTGAAGCAAAAGAAGCAGGTTTTGTTGGCTTAAATGGTCACCGTTCAGTAGGCGGCTGCCGCGCATCTGCATACAATTCTGTACCAGTAGAAACTTGCCAAGCATTAGCAGACTTCATGGTAAAATTCCAACAGGACAATCAATAATCACCAAATATGAAAAGGACATCCACATAGTAAAATCGTGGATGTCCTTTTCTCTTGTCGATTAAATCGTAGGCTTATAAAACGAACGGTTATCTAATGGGAATAGACGCTCTGTAAATTCGCCTGGCTTCGCTTTATCAAGTGCACGCGTTAGCATATTCATTTTCGCATCAATATTATCAATATAATGTAAAATTTCCGCTTCTTGAATCATTGGCTTTTTCGGGCTACCCCATTCTTCTTTACCATGGTGAGATAACACTAAATGTTGAAGTAACATCACTTCTTCACCTTCAATTTTCAGCTCAGTTGCCGTAAGTCCAATCTCATTGACCATAATCGAAATATGCCCTAATAAGTTTCCTTCCACTGTGTAGGCAGTGCCCACAGGTCCTGATAACTCTATTACTTTACCAATATCATGTAAAATGACACCCGCATATAATAAATCACGATTCAATGTTGGATATAGGTCACAAATTGCGCTACTTAATTTTAGCATTGAAACAACATGATCAAGTAAACCTGATGCATAATCATGATGATTTTTAGTTGCAGCAGGGAAAATGATTAAACTGTCGTAATGCTTTTTCATAATATGACGTGTAATACGTGAAATATTTGGGTTTTGAATTTGGAAGAAGAATTGTGTTAACTGCTCGTATAATTCCTCTTTTGGTACAGCTGATGTTGGTAATAAATCACTAATTTGAACCCCTTCATCTTCTCGTACAGGACGAATTTGTTTAATTCTAAGTTGATTTTTCCCACGGTAATCGTGAATTTCTCCGCCTACTTTTACGATGATTTGTGCGCGGTATAAATTTTCATGCTCTTCATTTATATCCCAAAGTTTGGCCTCGATATCTCCACTGCGATCTTGCAAAACAAGAGACATAAATGGCTTTCCAACAGTCGTGACTCCTTTTTTTGCCTCTTTAATTAATAAAAATTGGTCCACTTGTTCACCAGGCTGGAGTTTTGTAATTCCATTCACAAGCAATCACTCCTTTATACTCTATTACTATTTATTGTAACATGCTTTATGTTTAGTTTACGATAAAAAAGGTTACAACTCCGTACATAAACATGCCTTAAATTCTATTTATTTACTAAATCTTGTATATTACTTCGTGAATTATCTAATAATTTCGTGTATAATTAATCTTATCTTGCTTAAAAAGGGTGGTTTACATGGAAAATTATCGTTTTACTGCATTTGAAAAAACTGGAGAAACTTTATTTGATGAAGTATGGACTTTTGCAAACGATGAAACTGCAAAAATTGAAGGACAGAAACAAATTGACGATAATGGCATTTCTGAAAAGGCGCATCGTTTAGTTAATTCAACAGGCAAGTTAATTTTATTCCACGTTTAAACGAATTACAGACAACTGTAAAATAAAAGTATCTCGTCTATTTAGCGAGATACTTTTTTTTTGATTTTATTTCCCTAAAAACATAGGTGTTCGTTTTTCAACAAAAGCTTTAATCCCTTCAAGATGATCCTCAGTTTGACGCATTTTTGTCTGTCCTTGTGCTTCACCTTGTAAAATGAACTCAAGCTCTGATAAATTCGCCTGATGTAAAACTTTCTTAGTTTCAATCATCGCTAAAATCGGTGATGCTAATAGTTTACCAACGAGCTGATCAACCGCAACTGCTGCAATTCCCTCTGCCACATTATGGTCAATTAAACCGAGTGCAAGTGCCTCTTCTCCATTATGCACTTTGCCTTCCCAAATCATTTGCTTTGCTTGCACCGTACCTAAACGTTCTTTCATAAAGAAATGACCCGCTCCGTCTGGAATTAAGCCAATGCCAATAAAGTTCATCGCTATTTTACTCGGTTGCTCTGCTACGATAATATCGCTCCCTAAAGCTAGGCTCAAACCAAGCCCCGCCGCTGCACCATGAATTTGTGCAATCGTAATCATCGGTAACGTATAGTACGCTTTTACAAGTCTTGTAATCGTACCCATAATCGAGCCAAAATCTGAAAAGTCCTCTGACGACACCATCATTTTTACGTCTCCGCCTGCCGAAAAGACCTTGCCTTCCCCTTTAATAACAAGGATTTGTACATCTTTTTCGCTATGTAGCGATTCAAAACAATCCGCTAGTTCTCGCATCATTGTAAAATCCATAGCATTCATTGCATGTGGACGATTTAACGATAATGTTGCTTTTCGATCTGCTACTTCAAGTTTAATTGTTTCGTAACTCATTAACATACACCCCTTTATTATGAATACTCATTCATTTCGACACAGAAATTGAAAAATCCTTTATTTACTCAAATATTTTCCAACTTGTAATCCTGTAAATAAACAGCCACCTACGAAAGTTCCTTCTAATGAGCGATAACCATGAACTCCTCCACCGCCAAAACCACTCACTTCTCCTGCTGCAAATAAGCCTGGAATTGGCTTGCCATAGTCATTTAATACTTGTCCATTCAAATCCGTTTGCAAGCCACCTAATGTTTTTCTCGTTAAAATATTTAATCGCACAGCAATGAGCGGTCCTGCTGTTGGGTCTAACATTTTATGAGGCTTTGCTGCACGAATTAATTTATCCCCCAAATAATTGCGTGCACCATGAATGGCCGTCACCTGTGCATCTTTCGAAAATTTGTTCTCAATTTCTCGATCACGAGCTAAAATTTGCTCTTTAATATGCATAAAATCCAATAATTGATTCCCGACTAAACGATTCATTCCTTCTACAAGGTCCTTTACGCCATGTGCTACGACAAAATCTTCCCCATTATCCTTGAACGCTTGAACGGGTGCTGGAGGCCCTGGTAATATACGTTTTAAAATTTGATAAATGCTTTTATTCGTTAAATCTGGATTTTGCTCTGAACCCGATAGCGCAAATTCCTTTTCAATCATTTTCTCCGTTAAAATGAACCATGAATAGTCATAGCCTGTCTTTTGAATCGCCTCTAATGTACTTAACGTATCAAACCCTGGAAAATTTGGTGAAGAAAAGCGTTTTCCTGTTGCATCAAACCACATGGAAGACGGTCCAGGTAAAATTCGTATTCCATGGTTTTTCCAAATTGGATCCCAGTTGCGTAAACCTTCTGTGTAATGCCACATTCGATCACGGTTTACTACGCGTCCACCAGCCTGTTCTGCAATTTGTAACATACGTCCATCTACATACGCAGGGACACCCGAAATCATCGTTTTAGGTGGTTTTCCTAATCGAGAAGGCCAGTTTTTCTTTACAAGCTCTACATTTGCGCCAATGCCTCCACTCGCAATAATGACCGCATCCCCGTAGTACTCAAATGCACCAATCGCTTCACGAGAGCTTTCTTCCCCACGTCGAATCACGCTCGTTTCTAAAACATTTCCTCGCACCCCTGTAATGGCATTTCCATCGATGATCAGCTCCGTTACTTGATGCCGAGGCATATAGTCCACTCGCCCATTTGATGCAGCTTTCAATACCTTCTCTGCAAACGGTTCAACGAGTGCTGGACCCGTTCCCCAAACAATATGAAAACGAGGAACAGAATTCCCATGTCCCCCTGCTAAAGCACCGCCACGCTCAGCCCAACCAACTACCGGGAAAAACTGGATGCCTTGCGATTTCAACCAATCATATTTCTCTTCAGCAGCAAAATCTACGTAAGCTCTTGCCCATTTATACGCCCAGCTATCCTCGTCCTCTAGCCGGTCAAAGCCTGCTGAACCCATCCAATCTTGCCACGCGAGCTCCTTGCTATCTTTAATGCCCATTCTCCGTTGCTCAGGTGAGTCCACTAAAAATAATCCACCGAATGACCAAAATGCTTGTCCGCCAATGGAATTCTCCGTCTCTTGATCGACTAGTAATACCTTTTTACCTGCATCAATGAGTTGACATGTAGCTGTCAATCCTGCCAACCCTGCTCCAACTACTATGACATCATACTTCATCCGTTCTCTCTCCTTTTCCGAAAGCATTGTTATACACATTCGTGCAATTTTTAATTTCCCCTTCATGAATTAGCATATTTATAAAATTAGAAGAAAATTATGACAAAATAGCGAAACCGAATATAAAATTTCAAAAAGTCAAAACACAGCTTTCTGTATATTCAATCAAATGTTGATGTATCAACAACGATAACGCTTACATTAAAATTAAAATAACACGAACATTTTATGTATAAAACTAAATTAAAGTTCGGTTTAAAGGGATGTTACTGCTGAATAAACGGTTTTACATTAATTAATTCGTGATTCACTGTTGACAAAGGTGAACAATCGGTATTATGATAGTATCAAATTTAAATACGAACAACTATTGTGATAGAGACATACTTTTCGTTACGTATAGCAAAGAGAGCTGGTGGGTGGTGTGAACCAGTGTATACGACGACAATGTTCCACTCTTGAATAGAATAGCTGAACAGTTCAGTAGGTTATTCCGGCCCATGCCCGTTACGCATATAGATAAGGTTGCACATAATTTTTTTATACTATTATGGCAACGAATTAGGGTGGTACCGCGATACTATGTTTACGATAGCCTTTCGCCCCTTACAGTAACATGTAAGGGGTGGAGGGCTTTTTTTATTTTGCAAAACTTTCACTCTAAGGTAGTTAAACAAAAGGAACAAAGGCTAAAAACGTCAGTCTTGTGACAACGCCTTCGTGACCTGCATCGTGCAGGCCTAAAATTAAAACAGTTAAAGGGAGAGAAATTTATTATGGTAACAAAATTAAAAGAAACAGCAACGAAAACAATTAATGTATTTATCGCAGATCCACTAAGTGAGGATGGGATTTTCCCACTTCGCCAAGAAACTGAATTAGATTTAAACATTATTATCGATACAGGTTTAACGCCGGAACAATTAATTTCTAAAATTGCAGATGTGGACGTATTACTTGTTCGTTCTCAAACGACAGTTACGCGTGAAATTATCGAAGCAGCTAAAAATTTAAAGCTAATCGGTCGTGCAGGTGTTGGTGTTGATAACATCGATTTAACTGCTGCTACTGAGCACGGAATTATCGTTGTAAATGCGCCAGACGGCAATACAAACTCTGCTGCAGAGCATACAATTGCGATGATGACATCACTTGCTCGTTTCATTCCACAAGCATTTAACACACTTAAAAACGGTAAATGGGATCGTAAATCGTATGTAGGTGTGGAATTAAAAAATAAAACAATTGGTGTAATCGGTATGGGACGTATCGGTGCTGAAGTTGCTTACCGTGCGAAAGGCCAACGTATGAACGTTATTGCATACGACCCATTCCTAACAGAAGAACGCGCGAAAGAACTTGGCATCACAAAAGGAACAGTTGATGAAGTTTGTGCAGCTGCTGAATTCATTACAGTGCATACACCATTACTACCTGAAACACGTAATATCATTAACAAAGAGCGCTTTGCGATTATGAAAGATGGCGTTCGCATTATTAACTGTGCACGTGGTGGAATTATTAACGAGGATGATTTATATGATGCAATCGTTGAAGGTAAAGTAGCTGGTGCTGCACTTGACGTATTCATTCAAGAGCCAGCAACTGATCATAAATTATTGACATTGCCACAAGTTATTGCAACACCACACTTAGGCGCATCTACTGTTGAAGCACAAGAGTCAGTTGCAGTGGACGTTTCTAACGATATTATTAAATTCTTTAAAACAGGTACAGTGACAAACCCAGTAAACATGCCTTCAATTCCAAAAGAAAAGCTTGCACAAGTAGAGCCATTCTTTGCTTTAGCTGAAAAATTAGGTAAATTCCTAATCCAAGTGACAGAAGAAAGCATTAAAGAATTAAATATTTCTTACGCTGGTGAAGTAGCTAACTTTGATGTTCGTCCATTAACTGCGAACGCGATTAAAGGCTTATTATCTACAAACCACGGTACACATGTAAATGATGTAAACGCTCGTTATTTAGCTGAACGTATCGGTATGAAAATTAATGAACATAAAACGACAACTGCGAAAGGTTTCACGAACTTAATTACAGTTGAAATCGTAACAGAAACAGAGAAGCATACTGTTGCTGGTACATTATTAAATGGTCTTGGCGCACGTATTGTTAAAGTAGAAGGTTTTGTTGTTGACGTTGTTCCAAATGGTAACCTTCTTTACATTAAAAACCAAGATAAGCCTGGTTCTATCGGTCGTGTAGCTACAAAATTAGCTGAAAAGGAAATTAATATCGCGACAATGCAAGTAGGCCGTGACCACGTAGGTGGATCAGCTGTTATGATGCTTGTCGTTGATAATGCTGTAACTACAGAAGATTTAGTTTATGTTGCTCAACTTGAAAATATCGATGAAGTAAAAGCAATTACACTTTAATAAAATAAGAATTCACCATTTGACTTTTTGTTAAATGGTGATTTTTTTATTCATTCTAACAGTTTCATACTGATCCTCCACCTTACATATTGTTATTATTAAGTGTTTTCAGATTATTGATTTGTGTTTATTGAAAGGAATTGTATACTAGTATTATATTACTTAAGGGCGGGTTGTTTATGAAGAAGCTTCAAGTGTTTTTACTGTTGACGGTACTTGTCACAGCATGCGTTACGTTCCCTCAACTATTTACTCAAGCTCAAGCTGAATCAATAAGTGCCATTAAAATGACAAATTCTGACACTGTTGTCTTTGATGAAGGCTTACAACAAGAAGTAATTACATTAGCTAAAAATAGTGTGGTTACGGTCCTATCTGAGTCAAACGGTTGGGCTAAAATTAACTCCACCTTTTATACCGGCTATGTTCCGAGCGGTTCTTTACAAGCAGCTCCTGTTCAATACATGCTAACAAGCGCTAAATTCGAACCAAATGTTAGACTAATAAATGATGCTCAAGGTGAAATTATTGGCAATTTACCCTCGAATCATATCGTAGAAGTTTATACGACTGATGCAGCAGGCTGGTCATTTGTTCGTATCGGTGATTTATCTGGTTTTGTCACTACAATTGCACTGACAACACCAATAAAAAAACAAAGGATCGTGAAAGAACCTACCGGATTAACCGTTCACTATAAAGCGAGTTCTTCAAGTGATACGATTGGTACTTTACCAAAAAGCACTGAAGTTACGATGCTATCGATATTTAATGGCTGGGCATTTATAACGAGTCAAACAGTATCAGGTTATGTTCCCGTTATTGGATTAAAAGAAGCTCCTAAAAATACTAGCACTACAGATCCGAAACCTAGCAACAACTTAGGTAAGAAGCAAATTGCTTTAACTTTTGATGATGGCCCTCATCCAAAAGTCACACCGCAAATCATTCAAATATTAAATAAATACGATGCTAAAGCGACATTTTTTGTTGTCGGGAAAAATGTTAAAAAGTATCCAGGTGTCGTCAAAAAAGTTTCAGATGCCGGACATGAAATTGGCAACCATACCTATGAACATAAGAAATTAACAGCGCTCACTGTGAAGCAAATAAACAGTCAAATTCAATTAACAGACAATGCAGTAGAAGCAGCCATTGATCAACCGACGACTGTATTTCGCCCACCTTATGGAGCTTATAATAAAACGATTACAGGCTTACTAGAAGTCCCGAATATTATGTGGTCAATTGATACGCTCGATTGGAAGCACCATGACCCTAGCAAAACATTACAAATCGTCAAAACAAATGCCAAAAGGGATAGCATTGTTTTAATGCATGATATTCACCAAACAACTGCGGATTCACTGGATTCTGTGCTTGCATACTTATCACAGCAAGGCTATGAATTCGTTACTGTTTCGGAATTATTGGAGAAGTGATGGATTGCTTTAATTTTTCACCCTTTTCATAACGGCAACTTGCTACAAATCCACATAATTTAAAACGCCATTTACTTTTTAATGCTCAAGTAAATGGCGTTTTATCTTTATTCAGCAGAAAACTCTTCATTTATATAAGCGAATGATAAATAGCTATTCGCTTTAGATTCATTAACGTATAAGTCAGTAAAAGCATACGTCTCCATACTTTGCGTAACTACCGCGGCAGCGATTATTGTTACAAACAGACCGCCTACTGCTAAAAACATGGATAATTTTTGATGTATTTTTTGCATTTCTGTATTGGATGTTTGTTTATTTTTCGTTCGGACAAGTTGTAGGAAACGCCCTTCATTTGTTGGTAAAGATAAAATATGCGTACATGTCGGACAAAGTCGCGCTACATGCTGATGAATTGTATGATTTTTAACGGTTACGGATTGATTTGAACGCCCGCAATTTTCACATACACAAAGTTGAATTTTATCCATAGCTCCATACTCCTTTTTTCAGAGAATATAAATATTATACTATAAATAATTAGAAAATTCACCATATTAAATCTATTTATGTGGGTCCAACAAAAAAAGAACGTATCATATAGAGCTGATACGTTCCTTTTACTTCAATATTACAGCTGTTCAACAAGCTTTAATAACTCTGTTAGTGAAGTTACTTCATACGTCGGAATCACATGAGGATCTTGTGATTTATTTTCACGGTTAATCCAAACATTGCGCATACCTACACGAGAAGAACCTAAAATATCTGTCATTAAATTATCGCCAACCATAATTCCATCATCTTTTGTTACTTGCGCTTTTTCCATCACAAATTCAAAAATTGATGCATCTGGTTTACCTTTACCAAAATCACCTGAAATAATAATATGGTCAAAGTATGGGACTATTTCTGGCGTAATTTCTAATTTTAAATTTTGTAAGCTCGGTGCACCGTTTGTTAATAACACTAATTTATATTTCCCTTTTAACGCATCCAACACAGCAAATGTATCTTCATAAAAGAATGGTGCTTTTTTACGCTCTGCTACAAAGCGTTCCCCTAGCTCCATACCAAATGCAGCATCATCAATACCTAGAGCAGCGAGTCCGTTTGTCCAAGCTTGTGCTCGATATTGCGGAACAATATCTTTCATCTGCTGAAATTGTGGTGTCGGATCATCAAAAGTTCCCCATAAACCTTCAAATGGGTTAATACCAATTAATACCGTATAATCAAATGTTTCGTAACCTTCATATAATGCTCTTGCTGCTACACGCACTGCCTCTTCAAACTTCACAGGGTCCACGCTATGTACTTCACTTGCATAGTCGCATGTTTTTTCAAAAGCTGTTTTTACAGACTTTTGATCCCATAATAACGTATCATCTAAATCAAAAATTATCGTTTTAATAGTCATTTTTACTAGCTCCTAAAATTAATATTTTCTAGTACTTATTTTACCATAATAATATAACTTCATCGCATGACATTTCGACTTTTCTAAATGTTCCTCAAATTATTATAGGTCAGTTATTTTGATTGGTCGCGTAGCTGTTTCATTAATTGCTGGATACGGTCTTTTTGAGCGTTGATATCTTCTTGTAATACTTCAATTAGATATTTCCCCTTATCTTCTTGAATGCTTACAATATCCCCCTCTTGTATTGCTACTAAAATTTCTGTACGTTGGATGAGCAATTGTTCGGTTTCCTCTGGGCGCTTTAAAAAAACGGCATAGTCTCCATCAAATCGGTCAAGCGTATATTTATGGTAGCTCACTCACAACTTCTCCCTTCGCATTCAGTAATTGGGCTGCATCTCCTGTATTTAACCAAATTTGTCTTTTCGTCCATTGTAATTCATTGTCACCCGTTTTTGCATCTGGTCCACTCGTAATCGAAATGGATGTTGCTGGAGCTAACTCGATATTTGGGAAATCAAATACTTGATCCCCTTCTACAGAAACAAGCTGCCATCCTTGCATATTTACCGCTTCTTTACCCGTGTTTTTCACGACAACAACTTCTAATTGAAGATCTTTACTTATTAATTCTACATGACCAACCTTTGAAGTCGGTGTTGGTGTTGGGATCGCACTTGTTGCACCGATACCTGTCCATTCAGATTGGTCGATTTTAAATGTTTCTCCATCTGTGTTCACAACAATCGTCCCAGCTTCTGCTGTACTATAAATTTCACTTCCGACATTTTGCAGCGCATCAATCACTTCCGCATGTGGATGACCGTATTTATTATTTTGTCCATAGCTTAAAATCGTTGCTAATGGCGAAACCGCATTAACGAATGTCTGAGAGCTACTCGTATTCGAACCGTGATGCCCCGCCTTTAATATCGTCGCCTCTACATCAAGACCATTTGCTAACATCGCCTTTTCCATATCAATACCGGCATCTCCCGTTAACAGAAATGAAATATTTCCATAGGCCACTCGCAGCACAATGGATGCCTCATTATTGTCGGTAGCATTTTCATCTGCACTTAAAACTTCCACCGTTACTTCTGAATCTAATTCCAGTTGATCGCCCGTCTGTGGAACGTTAAACGGAATATTTTTATTATGGATTAACGTTAACATTTCTTCATATGTATTGGACGTATGGATTTTTCCAGAATCAATAAAGTGTTCAACCGAAATTGAATTTAATACTGGAATGAGTCCACCAATATGATCGGCATCTGGATGCGTTGCTACGACATAATCTAATTTTTGTACGCCGTGTGCTGTTAAATAATCAACAACGGTTTTACCCGCGCCCTTTACACCAGCATCCACTAACATCGTCTTTCCGTTCGGTGACTCGATAAAAATAGAATCCCCTTGACCAACATCAATAAAATGAACAAGCATTTCTTTTCCTGTAAATGGTTTTGGTTGCTCGTTCGTTTGTGGTGTTTCCGTACAACCTGCTACTAAAAGTAAAACGGCTACAAGTACTGCTACAATTTTTTTCATTTTTAATAAATCCTTTTCTTTTTATTCTATTACCCGGGTCGCTTCACTAAAAAAGGCTTGTCTCACAATAGCGGACAAACCTTTTATTCGCCAAATGGGTCTGGGATTTCCACTAACACATAATTCCCCGTCCACTTTTGTGTAGTTACAATCAAATTTTCCCCTTGTTTTTCAAAAAACAGTCCGCTGCCTTCTTTTTGTGTGATAGTCCAGCCATTTTGAATAACCATTTCCTTAATCATTTCATCGGCTTCGGATATATTTCGTTCACTTATAATAAACCATTGTTTGTCATTCTCATTCGTTAATGGAACGATTTCTTGATCCGTGCCGTTTAATTTTTTTATCACTTCTTTTTTGCTCATATTTTCGATTGGAAGTGATGGATAATACAGTTTATTAGAGTAAATGAGTGTTCCAAAAAGTATAGTAATCAATCCAATTACTATTAACGCTCTTTTCATAAAAAACCTCCAACGTGACTATGATAGCAAGGGTCAAATATGCGAGTTTGAAACTGCCTAAATCGCATATTTGATATTTTTAGCTAGAGTAAATCTCATCTAAAATCGCTATTTTTTTCGCGATGGCTTCTTCAAATGTCATAATATAAGCAGCAGGGTCCTTTGGATTATGGAATTGCGTAATTTTCCCCGTCTCTGGATGAATAAATTTCGATGAAGCACCACAACCAATACCTAAAATCGTTTGCACTTCCTCCATAATAACAATATTATAAATCGATTCTTCGCCCGGTTTACAATAACCAACGTTTTCAAGATTGCCTAAGATGTTTTTTTGACGATATAAATAATATGGAACATAGCCATTTTCAGCAGTCCAATTTGTCGCCATCTCCATCATTTTACCGACAGTATCTCGGTCAGCTACGCGGTACTTATCTTTATTTCGTGTCATTTCAGAAGCACGTTTAAAGCTTAATGTATGCACAGTTAAACTTTCTGGCTGCATTTTAGCCGATTCTTCTAGTGAATGCTGAAACTCCTCAATACCTTCATTTGGTAAGCCAATAATTAAATCCATATTTATATTATTCATCCCAGAATTACGAGACAACCAAAACTTTTCAACGGTTTCTTCTACTGTATGATGGCGTCCGATTGCCTTTAATGTTTCTTGCGTATAGCTTTGAGGATTTACTGAAATGCGGTCTATGCCCCATTTTTTCAGTACTTCAATTTTCTCCGGTGTAATCGTATCTGGACGACCTGCCTCAACTGTGATTTCGCGAATCGAGTCAGGATTCGGGAAAGCTTCGAACATCGTTTTATAAAGGGCATCCATTTCATGTGCCTCGATTGATGTAGGTGTTCCTCCCCCCCAATAAATGGACGTAATACGCATATTCTTTTCTGTTAGCCACTTGCCCATTTCACGTAGTTCAATATGCAAGCCATCAATAAATTTATCTACGCGCCCCGCTTTCCGATTGGATTGAATCGCATACGCTGGGAACGTACAGTAGGCACACATCGTCGGACAAAATGGCACACCGATGTAGATAGAAATTTCTTGACCGATTTCATCTAAATCTGGAATGACCTTTAGTTGGCGTTCAACAATGGCTTCCATTAGCCCGATTTTTTGATCCGAAATTCGAAAATCCTCTTTTAAAACCGTCGCAATTTGTGCATGATCCAAGCCAGATTTTCGGTATTTGTGATACAGCTTTGTTGGACGTATCCCCGTTAAAATCCCCCACTGTTGCGTCATGCCTGAATATTGCTCCAACACATCTAACATAACGTGTGAAAGAGCACGCTTCATACGAATATTTCGCTCTTTTTCTGTTCCCTCTGTTGAGTAATCAATGGCATATTGACTGGTATACATTTGTCCGTCTACTTCAAGCTTTGCCGATGTCCGAATCGTATGTTGGGCATCCGTTGAATGGTCAAATTGCAATGACATGTCTGAACCTTCATGCTCAAATTGAATAACAGAATCTTCATAAAAAAGATTGGCGATATGGTTGAAGACTCTATGCCAATCCTCTTTCAATTGTTCTTTTATATGAATTGCTTTCATTTATATTCACTACTTTCATTTCTTTAAATCCTTCTTATTGTATCAAAAATAATGTGAATTTGACATTGAATGCTTATGCTATATAAGTTCAATAAAATTTCCCCAACCACAAACTAAATTTATTTCAATCAGCAAGTGTTCGCACACAAAAATAGTTATCTCCATCAAAAAGGGCTCACACCATTGTGTGAACCCTCTTTTTTATAGTCCGTCGTAAAGTGACTGGATTGGTTGTGTAATAATGCGATTTATTTCTTCAATCACTGTGCTTAATGCCATTTCAGCTTCTAACATCGCTAAAATCTTTAAATCTTGCTGTGCCAATTGAGCAGTTTTTTGCAGGAAAACATATTCCTCTTCAGAAATCTCTTCGCCTGTTGCTTGCTTTTGTTGTAACTTCATTTGCACATCGCGGAAGTTTGTAAATAGTGCCGTTGCTGCCTCATCTTCACGAACCGCTTCTACAGCTACTTTTAGTTTTTCAAATTCCGTTGTCTTACGGAAAGTTGCTTCCAGTTTATTAATATCATCATAAATATTTACCATTTGATTAATCCTACTCTCTTCATTTTAATTCGTCAAAAAGACAATAATCGCTTGAATAATTCCGACAAGACCACCAATAATACCACCAAGCCAAGTAATTAGCTTAAGCTCTTTGCTAATAATGCCTAACACGAGCTCCTCCAGCTTTGCAATTGGGAACGAATCAACCTGTTCACGCACAACTCCAGCTAAGTTCAAACGTTTTAATACGTCTTCAATTTTACCTTCTGCTGCAAGAAATACTTTATCTATAACTTTTGGGAGCAAATCATCTGTTGCCCACTCTTTTCCATCTGGCCAGTAGTCTTCAATTGTCTTATCTAGGCGGGATTCAAGTGCTAGCTCACGTTTTGCATAATCTTGAATGCTCGTAACAATCGTATCAAAGTTTACATCTTTCATAAAGTCCATCGCTGCACGATTTTTAATTTTTTCCCATTCTGCTGTAAAAATACGAACGAGCAGCGCATTCGTGCCAGGTGCTTGTAAAAACTTCACAAGCTCTCGTTGTACTTTATCAACAAGTGAATGGGAGTCTCCTAAAAACATTTGCACCATGCCACCGAATGAGCCTTTAGATGATAAAAAATCATCGAGCATATTTTTTATCGTCAGCGTTCCTTCAGGTGATAAAAAATAATCTTCACCCTTATCCAAAATTTGTGTAACTGCTTCCTCAATTTTGCGATCAAGAACAGGCTCTAAATCAGCAGGCAAAAGCTCACGAATCGCCTTTGAAGATAATGTATGCTTGACTGATTCAATTTGATTGAAAATAAGGACATCCAATTTACCTTCCGCTGTTTTTGGTAAATGCTCAAAGCCAACAATTTTTAACCAATCATTTAATGTTTTATCATTCGTGAAAATTTCCTGTTCCACTTTATTTTGAGCAAAGGTTAACACATTTTCTCGTATTTCTTTTGATAAAAACTTCTTTTTAATTGTTTCTGGTGTTAATAAATACTCCGAAACGGTTTTGCCAAGCTGTACCGCTAAATCTTCACGGCGCTTTGGAATAAGCCCTGGTGTTAATGGTAAACGCCATTTTTTAAAATAGATCGGTTTGTACGGACGAAACAGCATCTTTATGGCCATATAGTTTGTAGCAGCGCCAACAACGGCCCCCACAACACCTAATAACAATAGCAACGAAATAAAATGACCCATCTACCTCACTCTTTCTTTCTTAATAATTTATACTGCGTTATTTACTAAACCTTGCATAATCGCATCTAGATGTTGATTTATATTTGAACTATTGCAACTATGTATCCCTTTCTTGTACGATTAAATAGGGAGGGAAGTTTCATGATACAACATTTTAGCTATAAACCGTTATTCAAAAATAGTCAAATTCCCGGTTGGTCTATCCAATTCTTTTTTCAACAGCAACGATACAATGCCGAATATTATAAAGATGGTGGCATTCAATTTATTGGACCTACGCCAAGTGAGGAACAATTAGCGTCTGTGGAAAAGATGATTCATGAACTAATGCTATTTCACGTTTATGAATAAATGCGAATCTATTAACTGACCGAACATTATTTTCTTCTTTTGTACAGTAAAAAAGGGAACATCTCAAGTAGTGAGGTGCTCCCTTTTTTTATGCGCGTTCAAGTGAATAACAAAGGAACCTGCTAAATGGGATTGGCAATTGTGCTGGCATTTTATTTGTTAATGCCTTTCCCAAAGATTTCTTTACTATTTTCTACTTTTTCACAATATCATATCCGAAATAATAATTCAATATTTCAAATAAACCGATTATTCAACGACAAAATTTCATAACATTTGTATAAATATTGTCGAATTGTGCGAGACTAATCACGTTATTTTACACAAAATATAAATAAGCTTTACTAAAGTTGAATACATAATTTGTTTTTTTTCCAAATATATTTTATCATTGTAGTATTACAAATTTTTAATCTTAGGAGGTGTACTCTTTATTTGCCACGCTCATTTGCGCCGCGAGTAGAGAATATATTTGGACGTAGACATAGGTATCGAACTAACCATTAGGTTGATAGCATTTGCTATCTTAATTGCCGCTACGGCATTTTTTGTTGCAACCGAGTTTGCAATAGTTAAAGTAAGAACAACAAGAATTGATCAGCTCGTTGCTGATGGTAACAAACAGGCAATACGTGCTAAAAAAGTAATTGCAAATTTAGATGAGTATTTATCAGCTTGTCAACTTGGAATTACCATTACCGCACTAGGACTAGGGTGGCTTGGAGAACCGACATTTGAAATCATTCTTCACCCCATCTTTGAACTATTTAATTTAAGCGGTAATATTACATCTGTTCTTTCATTTATTATTGCCTTCTCACTTGTAACATTTGTACATGTTGTCGTAGGGGAGTTAGCACCGAAAACTCTTGCAATTCAAAAAGCAGAAGCTGTTACATTAAAGCTTTCAGGTGCATTAATTTTGTTCCACAATATTATGTATCCATTTATTCGTACGTTAAATGGTTCAGCACGCGCATTATCTGGACTATTCGGCTTGAAGATGGTTTCTGAAAGTGAAGAAGCCCACTCGGAAGAAGAGCTTCGCATGATTTTATCAGACAGCTTTAAAGGTGGAGAAATCAATCATTCAGAATACGAATATGTAAACAGTATTTTTGAATTTTCTGACCGGATTGCAAAGGAAATTATGGTACCTCGAACTGAGATTATTAGTATTGAACGAAATCAAACAATACGTGAAGTTTTCGAATTGATGGGAATTGAACAATATACGCGCTACCCTATCACAGATGGGGATAAAGACCATGTTATCGGGCTTGTAAACATGAAGCATTTACTAACGGCATACATTAAAGATTCTACAAATGGCGACAAAAAAGTAGAAGAATATATGCAGCCCGTTATTCGTGTCATCGAAACAATTCCGATTAGTGATCTATTATTAAAAATTCAAAGTGAACGCATCCATATGGCAATTTTAATGGATGAATACGGCGGGACTTCTGGTTTAGTAACAATTGAAGACATTATCGAAGAAATCATTGGAGATATCCAGGACGAGTTTGACGAAGATGAAATTCCCGAAGTACAAGAAATTGCCGAAAATCACTATATTTTTGATTCTAAAATGTTATTACAAGAAGTAAACGATATTTTAGGGATTGATATTGAAGATGATGATATTGATACAATTGGTGGTTGGTTCATGACACAACGCTTTGATGTTGTCGAAGGTGAAACACTGGAAGAACAAGGTTACCAATTTACCGTTAAAGAATTAGACGGTCATCATATTCTTTATTTAGAAGTATCAAAGCTATCAAAATCTGATTTATTGATTGAAGAAGAACAAAACAAATAATTTTCGACACTCCTTTTCATCTAAAGGGGTGTCGTTTTATGTTGAAAAGAAGTTTTGCTAGGAGGAAACATTGTGGAGCTGTATACAAACTTACGCGCTGGTGAAAAAGGAGCTTGGCTTTCGATTGCCACTTATATTTTTTTAAGTACGATGAAATTAATTGTCGGCTATATCGGTACCTCATCCGCGCTGATGGCCGATGGTTTAAATAATACAACGGATATTATCGCATCAATTGCGGTCCTAGTCGGTTTAAGAATTTCTCAAAAGCCACCCGATTCCAATCACCCATACGGACATTTACGTGCAGAAACAGTTGCTTCTCTTGTCGCCTCATTTATAATGATGGTCGTAGGTTTACAAGTAATTACGAGCACGATTAAAAACTTATGGAATCCAACACATGAAGTCCCTTCTCTTCTAACAGCTTTTGTCGCTATTTTTAGTGCGATCATTATGTATGGTGTGTATCGTTATAATTTGGCATTAGCTAATCGTATTAAAAGTTCCGCTGTCAAGGCTGCCGCTTACGATAATCGATCCGACGCACTTGTCAGTATTGGTGCAGCAATCGGGATATTCGGTGCTATTTTCGGCGTACCGATTCTTGATAAAATTACAGCGTTAATTGTCGGCATCATTATTATTAAAACAGCAGTCGAAATTTTTTGGGAAGCTGTTCAAACTTTGACTGATGCATTTGATATTGATGAAGCGGAAACATTATGGAAACTTATCGAAAATGTTGAAGAAGTCATCTCTCTCGTCGATTTAAAAGGACGCTCTCATGGCAATATGAGTTTTATTGATGTGACCGTAACCGTGAATCCTGATTTAAATGTTCGAGAAAGTCATGATATTACAGAAAAAATTGAACATACCGTCAAACTTTTCAACCCTTATTGTATGGTGCTCGTCCATATTGAGCCTCATGACCTGAAGCAGGCTACTGAGGAAGATTACCACTTCTAAATTTTCACAACAAAAATGCCCATTGAACTTTCAATTGGGCATTTTTGTTTATTATGAACATTTCATCCTTCACTAGATGCGGTTAAATTATGCTTTACTGCATAAAGCGCGGCCTGTGTGCGGTCTTGTACTTGAAGCTTTGTGAAAATGTTGGAGATATGCGTTTTAACCGTTTTCTCTGTGACATAAAGTGCAGAGGCAATTTCTCGATTACTTTTGCCCTTTGTCAATTCAGCTAAAACATCTTGCTCGCGCGGCGTTAACGGATTTAAAACATGTGGTTTATTTTCATCCTCGCGTAACCCTTCTTCTAGCTGCGTTGATGCTTCTGGATGCCAAGTGTTTTCCCCGCGCATAATTTGACGAATAGACTCAACTAAATCATCTGGCTCGATGTCCTTTAATTGATAACCTGATGCCCCCGCCTCCATCGCTGGTAAAACATGATCTTTATCCGAAAAACTCGTCAGCATTAGCACTTCTATTTTTGGCCATTTCTTTTTAATACGCTTCGTTGCTTGAATACCATCCATTTCTGGCATAACCAAATCCATTAATACGATGTCTGGCTTCAATTGTTCAACAAGCTCCACTGCCTCTAGACCATTTTTTGCTTCACCAATCACTTCAATATCCTTTTGTGTTTTTAAAAAAAAGAGAAGTCCTCTGCGAACAACGTGATGATCATCTGCAATTAACACTCGAATCATAATATGCTCCCCCTAGTATGGTAAACGGATTAAAAGCTCCGTCCCCTTGCCAATTTCACTCACCCAATCTGCTGTGCCACCAACTGCATTGGCACGATCTTTAA
This sequence comes from Solibacillus cecembensis, assembly GCF_050272495.1. Lineage (NCBI taxonomy): Bacteria > Bacillati > Bacillota > Bacilli > Caryophanales > Caryophanaceae > Solibacillus > Solibacillus cecembensis. Next base: position 27,933 of record NZ_JBNNMF010000028.1, read on the forward strand.
TTGACTGTAGTCCAAGTGATGGTATTTCATTGTGGGCTTCCATATAAAAACCGCGCCCTTTATCTTTCACGACAAGTAATACATCCGTTGCTGTAACCGTTACATAAAGCTGTGCTGACTTCACACCGGCATGACGACGAATATTATTCAGCGCCTCCTGTGTAATGCGAAATAGCGTTTCTTCTATTCGTGACGGAAATTGTATAACGCCTGACACATTTACAGAAAGTTGAAGACCGAGCATTTCTGCATAAATTTTAATGGCTTCGATTAATCCGCTTTCTAACCCTCTCGGACGTAATTGCCAAATCAATGCGCGCATTTCTGTTAGCGCCTCTTGTGTCAATTGTTGAATATCTTTAAATGTTTCTTTAATTTCAACTTGTTCACTCATCTCAATGCCTGCTCTTGCAGTTAACGTAACCGAAAAGAGGAGCTGATTAACAGAGTCATGTAAGTCACGTGCGAGGCGATTTCGCTCCTGCACAAGGGCAATTTCTTGCTGTTCATTTGTTAAATAAATTCGTTTGATTGCCGAACCCATTTGAAATGCAACCGATTCAAGTAAATCTAAATCCTCTTCCGAAAAACGAACGGTATTGCGAGAAGCGACATTCAATAATCCAAAACGTTCTTGTCCAGATTGCAATGTCACCGTTGCATGATGTGTAATATTATTGTTGTCTCCTACATCTGCTTCAATCGCAGCTTCAATTCGTTGACATTCGATAATATTCGAAGCTTTGTCCAACTTATTAGTACGGTAGCGCGAAACACACCAGCAACCGCCTCGTTTTAAATGCTGGCACTCATTAAATGCTAAGGCATCCGGTAAGTTTTGCTTCACAATCAGATCAGGTTTCCCTTTACCATCGATAAAAAAAATCCAGCCTGTATCAAATTTCGTGCCATTTAAAAATTTGGATAATGCACCCTTTAACATCGGAACCATTTCTGTTTCATCATTTAATAATTCTGCAATTTCTTTTAAAATAGTAATATTTGAATGTTCATTATTCACTTCGAATTCCGCCCTTTATTCTATTTCCTTTATCATAACATTGAGCATTTCTCTGATGCATCGCTTTCTTCCTCATACTTTTGAATGAATGTTGGGGATTAGTAAATTATTTTCTCTGTTAGTTCTATCCACTAATCTTAACAATTTACTTCTTTTCGAATTCAAACTATAATAAAATAGGGTTAAATTGAATATTAGGAGTCTGTTTATGACAAAAAAACTAGAAAATGCCCTACTAATGATTTGGGTTGTTGCACTAACGGCTACACTTGGCTCTCTGTATTTTTCTGAAATTCGAAGCTACGTACCTTGTGAACTTTGCTGGTATCAACGCATTATTATGTACCCAATTGTCCTTGTTTCTACCATTGCGATCATACAAAAAAATGCTAAAATCGCATTAACAACTGCTGTATTTGCATGTATCGGCGCTGCAACGTCTTTATATCACTACGGCATACAAAAAATCACGTTCTTGCAAGATAGTGCACCATCATGTGGACAAGTACCATGTACAGGTTATTATATTAACTGGCTTGGCTTTATTACCATTCCGTTTTTAGCACTAACTGCTTTCGTATTAATCGCAGCACTTAGTTTTTACATGTTAAAAGTAATCAAGGAGGAAAAATAAAATGAAAAAATTAGCCCTATTCGGTGGGATTATCGTTATTTTATTCGTTGCCATTATTGTCCTAACAAATATGTCAAACGAAGAAAAATTAAAAGACAATCCATACGGAACAAAAGATTTAAAACAATCTACAATTGATCAATTAAGCGATAAAAACTATCAAAATATTATTTTACCGGATGAATTAGCTAAAAAAATTGAGTCTGGTGAAGGGGTTGTGGGCTACTTCTTTAGTCCGGAATGTTCACACTGCAAAAACTATACACCGAAACTAATGAAAATCGCAGAAGAATTAGATGTAAAAGTAAATCAATTAAACGTACTTGAGTACCCAGAACAATGGGAAAAATATGCACTTGAAGCAACACCTACATTAATTTACTTTGAAGATGGTAAAGAATATGCCCGTTCAACAGGTGATGCACCAGATGAAACGACAAAACAATTTTTCAATGATACTGTATTAAAATAAGAAAACTAGAAAAATCGTGTTCTTGACCGAGCACGATTTTTCATTTGGAGGAAAAATATGTTCACATATGAAGTTGTACAAGAAGGACTTACGGTAGAAGATTTACTACGCTCGAATTGGCGCTTAGGAAAGAAAATTGTGCATGAACTGCGCATGGCGAAAGCTGTAACAGTTAATGGGGAACCAGTACTATGGAAAGACCCTTTAAAAGAAGGCACAATTTTAAATTTCGCATTTGAAATGCCTACATCAAACTATATGCCAACTGACAGCTGTGATGTTACGATTCGCTATGAAGATGAGCATTGCTTAATCGTTTCTAAACCTAAAGGAATGGCGACACACCCGAATGAGGAATCAGACTGGAACACATGTATGAACCATGTGATGAAGCATATTCAAGATCAAGGCGGGCAATATGCCGAGCACGTACACCGTTTAGATCAAGGTACGAAAGGGTTGCTACTTATTGCTAAGCACCCGATTGCAAAATCCATTTTTGACCGTATGATTGAAGAAAAAGTTATAACTCGAACTTACGCTGCTGAAGTACAAGGCAATATTCGTTCTGACAGCGGAAAGATTAATGCAGCAATTGGTAAAGACCGTCATCATAGCTCTCGCCGTGTCGTTTCAGATAGTGGACAGCACGCCGTTACGCACTATGAGGTAATCAATCGCTATAAAGGCACTTGCGTTGTTCACTTAGTATTAGAAACAGGCCGCACGCATCAAATTCGTGTGCATATGGCGCATTTAGGTCACCCAATTGTTGGCGACATTATGTACGGCGCACGTGAAACAAACTATGGTGGTTATGAGCTTCATGCTATCCAACTAGAATTCGACCATCCGTTTTTAAATAAACTTATTGTTGTAAAAGACGCATAACTGATTATGGAAAAAGGGAATCGCTAATTATTATGCGATTCCCTCTTTTTATTTTCGATTAGAAATCAAATTTAAAGTTATCTGGATCTTGACCAAATCGTTCGTTGCGATTAAGCGCATCTAATTGTGCCATCGTTTCATTAGATAATTCAAAATGGAATAGCTCTGCATTTTCCTTAATGCGCGAAGGTGTTACCGATTTTGGAATGATAATGACATCCTGTTGTAAATGCCAACGTAAAATTACTTGCGCTGGTGTCACTTCATACTGCTTAGCAATTGCTTGGATTGTTGCATCGTTCAGCACATTACCGCGCCCTAGTGGTGACCATGCCGTTACTGCAATATTTTGTTCCTTACAAAACGCACGTAATGGCGCTTGATTTAAATAAGGGTGCAGCTCAATTTGGTTGACCATTGGCGCTACATTTGCATTGTTTAATAATGTTTGCAAATGATGTTCATGGTGGTTTGAAACGCCTGGTACACGAATTAATTTTTCATCATACAAACGCACAATCGCACGATACGTATCTTCAAGCTTATCCAAAACAGGCCAATGTGTTAAATAAAGATCGACATAATCCATATTAAGCTTCTTTAACGATGTTTCAAATGCTCGGAGCGTATTGTCATAGCCTTGGTCGCTATTCCATACTTTCGTCGTTACAAAAATTTCTTCACGTGCTACACCTGAATGACGAATCGCCTCTCCTACTTCTTCTTCATTGTAGTAAAGTGCTGCCGTATCAATTGCACGATAACCTAATTGAAGTGCCGTTGAAATCGCTTGTAACGTTTCTTCCTTGTCTGTCATTTTAAATACGCCTAACCCTACAAGTGGCATTTCCACACCATTAGTAAGTGTGCGTGTCGATTGTAAATTCATTTAAATCCCCCAACTATTAGAATATTTCCATTATAACCTTTTATTCCATCTATAAGAAATAAGCATAAAAATTTGCTTTTCGGGTAGAATACGAATAATATATAATATGTTTTTACTAATGTTCGTTTTTAGAAAGAAGGATTTTATGTTTAAATTGAAGGAAAATCATACTACTGTTAAAACAGAATTATTTGCTGGGTTAACAACATTTTTAACGATGGCTTATATTATCGTGGTCAATCCCATTATTTTGGCGGATGCTGGCGTACCGATTGATCAAGTATTTATGGCGACTATTATTTCAGCAGTCATTGGTACCGTATGGTTAGCCATTTTTGCAAACTATCCCATTGCCATTGCACCTGGTATGGGCTTGAATGCTTATTTTACCTCTGTCGTTCTTTCATCCAATGGGCAAATTGATTATATTACAGTATTTTCAGCTGTATTTGTTGCCGGGATTATTTTCATTTTACTGAGCTTAACTCCTTTTCGTGAAAAGTTAATTACAGCTATACCAGAAAACTTGAAGTTGGCGATTACAGCCGGGATTGGCTTATTCATCGCATTTATCGGACTTCGCATGGCTAAAATTGTTGTAGCAAACGAGTCGAATTTAGTCGCTCTTGGTGATTTAAGCTCCAGTCCAGTATTACTTGCACTCTTTGGGTTAGCGATAACAGTTATTCTCATGGCGTTAAATGTGAATGGCGCTTTATTTATTGGGATGATTGCAACGTCCATTGTTGCTCTTATGACCGGTCAGCTTCATATTGATAAAGTTGTAGCCATTCCACATTTGCCAGAAGGGATTTTAGTTTGGAACCCGATTGAAGCATTTGGTCAAGTCGTTCAATTCGGTTTATACGGCGTTGTATTCTCATTTATTTTAGTAACTTTATTTGATACGACTGGAACAATGATCGGGGTAGCAAAGCAAGCTGGCATTTTAAAAGACGGCAAGCTTCCTCGCGCTCGTAAAGCATTGCTCGCTGATTCAATCGCAACAACTGCTGGTTCAATGTTAGGAACAAGCCCTACAACTGCTTTCTTAGAATCCGGAGCCGGTGTAGCTGCTGGAGGACGAACTGGCTTAACTTCATTGACGGTTGCAGGACTCTTTCTTATTGCCTCCTTTTTTGGACCATTAGTCGCTTCCATTTCTGGTGTTGCAGCCATTACATCTCCTGCACTAATTATTGTCGGAAGTTTAATGATTGGTGTCGTAAAAAATATTGAATGGAATAAATTCGAAGAGTCTTTCCCTGCATTTTTAGTTATTTTAACGATGCCTTTAACAGCAAGTATTTCAACCGGGATTGCGCTTGGCTTCATTTCTTATCCTTTACTGCAAGTTGTTAAAGGACAAGGAAAAAAAGTTCATCCTCTCCTTTATATATTTGCTATTTTATTCGTTATTCAGCTTGTTTTCTTGCCACATTAAATTCAATAGTAATGCGCATTTCTAAAAACCGTCTAAAAATAAATTTAGACGGTTTTTCGTAGTTTACTAGAAAATAAATACATAATTTAGTATAATTGAACTTACAGAAAATTCTTTCTTCAACATGAGTACTACTTTTTCTATTTGACTAACAATGGTAGAGGAGCTGGTTTACTATGATGGATACGCAGTTAGTTTTGACAGGATTTTTAAAACGTGCAGAACGTTATTTTCCAAACAAGCAAATTATTTCGCGAACAAGTCCAACAACAACACATCGTATTGCCTTCAAAGATTACGTAAAACGTACACGCCGTTTAGCGGATGCACTTACAAATTTGGGCATGACACGTGGGACAAAGGTTGGTACGTTCGGTTGGAATCACCACCGTCATTTAGAAGCTTATTTTGCGATCCCATGTAGTGGTGCTATTTTACACACCATTAATATTCGTTTAGCTCCGGAACATATTGTGTACATCATTAATCATGCTGAAGATGAAATTTTATTAATCGATGAAGATCTATTTCCATTAGTTGAGCCTGCTTTAGCGCACTTAAAATCGGTGAAACATATTGTCATAATGGGCGACAGTTTAGAAGTCCCAACATCTAGTTTCCCAAATGTGTATAACTATGAACAACTACTTCAAGAAGCCGATGAAAATTTCGAGTTTCCTGAAGATATTGATGAATACACGCAAGCAGGTATGTGCTATACATCTGCAACAACAGGTATGCCTAAAGGTGTTATTTATACACATCGCAGTATTGTACTCCATAGTATCGCGCTTGGCCTTGCCGAATCCTTTGCGCTCAAGGAAAATGATGTTGCATTACCAGTGGTGCCTATGTTCCATGTCAATGCATGGGGCTTACCTTTTGCTGCCATTAACTATGGCGCAAATCTTGTACTACCAGGACCTATGTTCACACCAGCCTTACTACTCGATTTAATGGAACAAGAAAAAGTGACGCTCGCTGCTGGTGTTCCAACAATTTGGCTTGGCGTACTTGCAGAACAAGAAAAACAGCCGCGTGATTTATCGTCTATTCGCCAAATTATTTCTGGTGGTTCCGCTTCACCAAAAGGGTTAATTCATGCATTTAATGAAAAATTAGGCGTTCCATATGTAAATGCATACGGCATGACTGAAACTTCGCCGTTAGTAAGTATGTCACACCCAACATCTGAAATGGACAATTACTCAGCAGATGAATTATTGGATTTACGTGTAACACAAGGTTTAACTTCTACCTTAATTGAGACAGATGTCGTGAATGAAAATGGTCCAGTTCCATGGGATGGGCAAACGATGGGTGAACTACGAATTCGCGGTCCTTGGATTGCTTCGGAGTATTATAAAGATGAACGTACAAATGAGGCATTCCGTGACGGCTGGCTCTATACAGGAGATATCGCCGTCCTAACAAAAGAAGGCTATATTAAAATTACGGATCGTACAAAAGATTTAATTAAATCCGGTGGCGAGTGGATTTCTTCGGTAGATTTAGAAAATGCCCTCATGTCTCATCCAGCTGTTTTTGAAGCGGCTGTTATCGCGGTACCACATCCAAAATGGCAAGAACGTCCACTTGCATGTGTTGTATTAAAAGCAGATGCACATGCAACAAAAGAAGAGTTAATCGCGCATCTTGAAAGTGATTTTGCGAAATGGTGGCTACCAGATGATGTCGTTTTCTTAAACGACATTCCAAAAACATCCGTTGGGAAATTTTTAAAAGCCAAGCTGCGTGAAGACTTAAAAGATTATGAAGTACCACTTTGATTAACCCATTAGGTGATTGGATAAGGTTTTAACATAAAAAGAGCGGCGCATTAGCTACTAAACCGATGCGCTGCTCTTCCTTATTTTTCTTTCGTCTTCTCTTCATTATCAAATTGTTGCGGATCTGGTATACGATTATGTTCTTCTAATTGTTGCTCATCTCGCATATGCTCCATTTGTTTTCCAAGCATTTTTAATTCCTCTAATGTATTCGCCATATTGCCATTTACAATCTCATCTTGATTTTTCATAGTACCGCCTCCCTACTATTAATGTTCCCATTTTTTTCTTTTTCGAACCATTTCTGCCACAATATTAGGTAGTAAATCAAAATAGTTTAAGCTATACTGATTAGAGAAATAGTATAAACATGAGGAGGATTCTTCCATGAGATTAATTTTAATTTTGGGTATTTGCGTAGCATTTTTAACTGCAATCTTCACTGCTGGTTATGATGGCAAACCATTCTCAAAAGAAAACTAATTATAATTGATTAGCTTTCACGAAAGGACAATCGCTAGTAAGCTGCGATTGTCCTTTTTGATGTTAAAAATCACTTTTGAATTTTATATTTGATTTTTTTATAACTATCCATTATATTAGTTACATAAAGTAAGTTAGTTATAAAATACAACCTAAATTCAAAGGAGAACTACTCATGCAAAAACATTTTCATAAAAAACCAAATATGTACACATCACATGTCCAATTAAAAGTTTCGAATTTGGCACGTTCTATCGAATATTATACAACAATCATTGGCTTTAAAATCCTTGAGCAAACTACCGATACAGCATATTTAACAGTCGATGGCAAAATAAGTTTAGTTTCTTTAGTAGAAGTACAAAATGCGCAGCCTTTACGCGATGGCTTCACGGGACTTTACCACCTTGCTTTACTATTACCTACTCGTAAAGATTTAGGAAACATCGTTCAGCATTTTGTTGATTTAAATGTTCGTCTTGGCGCATCTGATCATCATGTTTCAGAAGCACTATATTTAAATGATCCCGATGGAAATGGCATTGAAATTTATGTGGACCGCGATGAATCTGAGTGGACTTGGAACGTAGATGGTTCCGTACAAATGACGACAGATCATCTCAACTTCCAACCAATTTTAGCAGAAGCAGATAAACAATGGGATGGACTCCCTAAAGATACGGTAATGGGTCACGTTCACCTATCCGTAGCTAATCTTGCAAAATCTGAAGCTTTTTATACAAATGTGTTAGGTTATCATGTTGTTGCGCGTTACGGAGCTCAAGCATTATTCATTTCAACAGGTCAATATCACCATCATTTTGGGTTAAACACATGGCAAAGTGCTAATGGACAAGCTCCTACATTAAACATGGTTGGCTTAAATTCATTTACTATCGTATTAAATGATGGACAAGCTGCCGCTAAAGTAAAACAAGACTTAGAAACAAATGGCTATCACGTTGAAACTTACGAAGCCGCGCCAAAATTCGGTGGACAACAAGCATTTTCTACCATTGATCCAAACGGCTTACGTATTCTTTTCACAATTGAGGGAGAATAAATTTTTTTGAAACTTTTTCCTCCATTCACCGTATATAAAAGTAATTAGACTGATTGGAGGAATTTTTTTGTCACTTTTTAATAAAGTTTTAGCAAGTGTTGGTATCGGCGCAACAACGGTGGATACCAAGCTGCATAAGTCAAGCTATACAATTAACGAAAATATTACAGGTATTGTTGAGATCGTCGGGGGCAATATCGAGCAGCAAATTGATGCGATTTATTTATCTTTATATACGAACTTCACGCGTGAAATTAACGATAAAAAAGTTACGGACAATGCGGTATTAATGAATTATAAAATTAATGAACCCTTTACAATCCAACCAAATGAAAAACGCGAAATCCCATTCTCTTTTGAATTACCAGCAGCTATTCCTGTGACAACTGGACAATCCCGCGTTTGGATCCATACAGGCTTAGATATTAAAAATGCAGTTGACCCAACAGATAAGGATTTTATCGATATCCAACCTACACGTTTGGCTAGTAGCGTATTATCTGCTATTCAAAATATGGGTTTCCGTCTTCGCAAAGTAGATAATGAGCAAGCGCCAAACTCTTTACGCAACCGCACGCCGATTGTACAAGAATTTGAATTTACACCGACGAATAACACGTATCGCCGGTATCTAGACGAACTTGAAGTAATTTTCTTAAATCAATCATCAAAATCCGTGGAAATTTTATTGCAAGTGGATCGCCGTGCCCGTGGTTTAGGCAGTTTCTTATCTGAAGCTTTCGATATGGATGAAAGTTTTATCCGCTTAACATTATTTGAAAATGATAATATTTCAGCAAAGATCTCTCAAGCAATTGAAAATAAAATGCGTTAAAACAAAAGGCATGAGGAGCAAAATTAATTGCTACCCATGCCTTTCCTTTTTATTTTAACCCTGGATAATTTTGCTGACGTAATGCTTCATAAATGACAATCGCTGCGGTATTCGATAAATTCAACGAACGAATATGATCACTCTGTGGAATACGTAAGCACATATTGGCACGCTGCTCGGCGAAATCTTTTGGTAATCCTGTCGTTTCTCTGCCGAACATAAAGTAAATATCCCGTGTAACATCACTAAAATCATGTGTTGTAAACGGCTCATCGCTATACGTTTCAATTAAATAAACATCGCCGTCTTTACTATATTCAATAAAATCCTCTAATGAATCATGGTACACGACATTAACATGCTCCCAGTAATCGAGTCCAGCACGTTTCAACATTTTATCATCTGTTGAAAAGCCTAATGGACGGATTAAATGTAGCGATGTATTTGTCCCGGCACATGTTCTTGCAATATTTCCTGTATTTGCTGGAATTTCTGGTTGATATAAAACAATATGATTTGGCACTCTTATATCCTTCTCTCTGCATTTTTTAACATGGCTAGCCCTTTATCAATTTCTGCTAGCACTTCTTCGTCTTGTTCTTTCATTTGAGCTGCCAGTAATGCATCGTTCGCACCTTCTGACCCAATTTTACCGATTGCCCACGCAGCAGTACCGCGTATAACAGGACGTGTATCTTTCATCATGAGCTCAATTAAATCAGGCACTGCATTTTCTTCCTTAAAATGAGCCAACGCTAAAATCGCGTTTCGTTGAATGGGTTTTTTCCCACGCCAAGAACCCGATACATGACCGAACTTCGCTTTAAATTCTTTATTAGAAATCGTTAATAACGGCTGCAGTAAAGGTTTGGCTAGCTCTGGATCGGGTGTAAATTCATCATGAATCCAATTGAGCTTCCCTTTATTTTTCGGGCAAACAGTTTGGCAAGTATCACAACCATATATTCGGTTCCCAATTTTTGCACGAAATTCATCCGGCAAAAAGCCTTTTGTTTGTGTTAAAAAGGCGATGCAACGTTGGGAATTCAGCTGTCCAGGTGCTACAATCGCGCCTGTTGGACAAACATCGATACATAGCGTACATTCCCCGCACTCATCTTCCATCGGCGTATCTGGTGCAAACGGGATGTTCGTCATAATTTCGCCTAAATAAACATAGGAGCCGAATTCAGGTGTAATAATCGAACAATTTTTCCCACTCCAACCAATTCCCGCGCGCTGTGCAACGGCACGGTCCACAAGCTCCCCTGTATCAACCATGGATTTCGTTTTCACAGTAGGCACACGTTCTTGCAGCCAAGCCTCAATCAATTGAAGCCGTTCGCGTACTGCCGTATGATAATCAACACCCCAAGATGCGCGGCAAAAAATTCCTCTGCGCGCTCCCTTTTTTCCTTGAGGAGCATCATTCATACGCGAAGGATATGCAAGTGCAATTGCCACTATACTTTCTGCTCCGTCCAGTAATTGTAAAGGTTCTGTACGAAGCTCCACATCAGACTCCTCAAAACCTGACTGAAAGCCAAGCTCTTGCTGACGGCGCAAACGGTTTTTCAGCTCATGAAAAGGAGCAGCAGTTGTAAAACCTATTTTATCGACACCGATTGATTTTGCATATTCGATTAATTCAGCCTGAAGCTGATGGACTTTCATTTTATTCTCTCCTTACAAATGGTACAATTAGTTAACTATAAATTAAACAGGTGATGTATATGAATATTACAATCAATCAATCACTATTCACTATGAATGACCAGTTCAAAATTGGTCTTATTCATTATAACAAAATTGTTGTGGCAGAATCTCCTCAAATGATTAAAGGGCGCACACAGCTTTATCAAGAGCATTTATTTTTAGACTTGCAAGAAAGTCCATTAACCGAACGCCCTGGCATTCAAGAATGGCGCAAGCTTTGGAAGTTTTTTGGTGCAGATCCAAACCGCTACCGTCATTCCGCGGAAAGCCTTATGCGCCGTATCGCAAAGCAAAATTATTTAACCCCTTTTCATTCGGCTGTTGATTTGAATAATTTCTTTTCATTGCAATATGAAATTCCAATTGGTATTTACGATGTGGCGAATATTCAAGGTCAAATCGAAATCGCACTAGGGGATGAAAATACAGGCTATGAAGGGTTGAATGGTCGGTACAATGCATTAACAAACATTCTTTACTCAAAAGATGAGCTAGGCGCTTTTGGCAGTCCGTTTGTAGATTCAAGTCGCACAGCGGTTACCGAAAAAACAACGGATGCGCTGCAAATATTTTATTTACGTCCTTCATTATCTGCCGATGAATGTGAGCAATTGCTTGCATCAGCTGGTAAAATGTTTACACAAGTAAATGGCGGGGATTTTAAAGTCTCTCTGCTATCCATTCACAACCAATCAATTACATATTAAGGAGTGATTTAGATGGCAATTAATTTAGCAGAAGCTGTAAAGTTAAAAAGTATTTTAACGAAAAAGATTCAAGAATTGACTTCCTCTGTTCACCAAGTGTCTCATACGATTATTGAAAAAGGGGAACAGCCTGTTAAACCTGAATATTCGCTTGAAATGATCGAAGCAGAGCTAAAGGATATTCGAAAAGATTCTCGTAAGCTAGATGCTCTTATTTATCGTGCAAACATTGACAATACGATTTCATTCAAAGATGAGGTCATGCCTGTTGTAGAAGCCATTGAACTCGCGATACAATTACGTGCAGAAGCGGCTTTTTGCAAGCAGCTTGGGATGTCTGAAAAAGAATCCTATTATCACAGCTCTGGTGAAACAGTTCTTTATAATGTTGCACTCTTTGACCCAACGCACTATCGCAATCAATCAAATGAACTTGAAAAAGAAGCGCATCGTTTATCCAACTTAATTAATGCAAAAAACTATCAAGTTGAAATTGAATTTGATGATAGCAAATATTTTTAAACTTTTTTCAGCAGTTGTTTGGACAACTGCTGAAAAAAGTTAAACCTCCGGTGGATGTCACAGAATCGGAAAAGAGTTCTTTTAAGGATGTTAGCCTAAGTACGTCGCATCCATGCGACAACGGCTAACTGACCTGCATCGTGCAGGCCTAAGCACAAAGCCGATTCTAGACGCAATTATGCCGAGGCATAATTATTAATTCCTACTCGGTGCGGTGAGACTCCAAACCGAGAAATAACGAGTGTATCCTTTGCCTTTCAAGCAAAACTAGCTGAGAAAACCAATTACTTTTTAACATTTACCGCTGTTACCTTTTACCAATGACCAACTATTGTAAAAGCAAACAACAATTAGATGATGATTTTCCTTTTACACTCGTTATTGAGAAGGACCTACCACACACTGTGAGGTAGGTCCTTTCTTATGTGCTAAATAGGAAAAATTAAGAGTTATTCTACACCAGGTAATATGCGCAATGTTTTTTCATTAGCATCTAATATGACATCTACACCGAGTGGGATTCCTATATTTGGTTCACAGTGACCGATTTGGAAGCCTGCTAAAGCCGGTTTGTTCAGCGGTTTTAAATAATGCGCTAACAATTGGATAACATCTTCCTCTGTTTCAGTTGGATTGGGCAGTTTAAAATTCCCAATAACAAATCCAGCAACTTGCTCGAGCTTTCTTGCTAAACGCAAATGGTTCAACATCCCGTCAATTTGCTCCAATGACTCCCCAATATCTTCTAATAAAAGGATTTTCCCGCGCATATCTGGTTCAAACTTCGTACCTATCGTACTAACAATACGATTTAAGTTACCACCTATCATTTCGCCTCTAACCGTGCCCTCAACAATGGTACGTAACGGTGAAATTTGTTCATCATACTGAATTTCAATCGGCGTGAAAAGCTGTTGGAACATTTTTTTCGATAATGTATCTAACTCCCCTTTAGAGCGAGCTAACATCGGTCCGTGGAATGTTACTAAGTTTGCATAGTCATTGACCGCTGTATGTAGAAGTGTCACATCTGAAAAGCCCCAAATAATTTTCGGATTTTCTTCAATTAATGGGTAGCTAATTTTATCAATAATTCGACCTAAGCCGTAACCACCTTTTACGCAAAAAATGGCCTTCACTTCTGGATCTTGAATCATCGCATGTAAATCTTGTACACGCTCTGCATCCGTACCCGCTAAATAGCCTTCATACGGCTGTATCGTATTTCCTAGCTTATAGCGTAATCCTAATTCATCTAAAAATGCTAATTGTTGCCCAAGACTATCCATATTTAAAGGGCTGCTGAGTGCAACAAGCCCTACAGTATCCCCATTTTGTAATCTGGCAGGACGAATTTTCATAATGATTGCCTCCTTTTACTTTCATGGCTATTGTATCATAGTTAAATAATCGAATAAGAAAAGGAGTGCATATTGAGGCACTCCTTTTTCACTGTTATTATTTTACGCCTGTATAAATGACAGTCACATCTTTATGATTGTGTAACGCGCTTGCTGGGAAGTCCGTTGTGATCTCACCACTGTGTAAACGTTCATACGCTTCTTGCTTTGATGCACCTGAAATTAAAAGCACTACTTTTTTGGCATTCATGATTGTTTGAATCCCCATCGTAATTGCATGTGTTGGAACATCATCAATTGAATCAAAATAAATTTGATTGGCCTCACGTGTTGATTGTGTGAGTTCGACCACATTTGTCCCTAACTCAAACGCTGTGCCCGGCTCATTAAATCCGATATGACCATTCACACCAATTCCTAATAATTGAATATCAATACCACCCGCAGTAGCAATTGCCGCATCATAATCTGTAGCCGTTTTTTCTATATCCTCTGAACTACCCGCTGGCACATGAATATTTTCACGCTTCATATCGATATGAGCGAATAAATTTTCATCCATAAAGTAATGATAACTCGCTTTATTTTCAGGTGTAATCCCAATATATTCATCTAAGTTAAATGACTTTGCCTCAGCAAATGATAATTCTCCAGCTTCGTACGCCTTTACTAACTCTTTGTATAAGCCTTCAGGTGTACTCCCCGTTGCCATTCCAAAAACACTTGTCTTCACTTGCTTTAATTGCTCTTTAAAAATAGCCGCACCCATTTTGCTCATTTCTTCATAACTTGCCGCTTCAATCCACTTCATATTTGTATTCACACTTGCCATTCATTTCCCTACTCTCTCTTTGCTTTATGTACTTGTTATTGTATTAAAAACGCCGCTTAATCTTTTTTTAATTCCAATATATATTCACTATTTTTTTCCTTTAATATCTACCTTAATTTTATCGGAAATCTACGTATTTCGCTACAAAAAGCTATAACAAAAATTTCTTGAAAAATAATCGCTTCACTGAAAATTATACACTTTATTTCTAAATAGTATAATGCACAAACTTGTCTTTCACTATCCAATAATTCTGTAAATCACAAAAAGTTTTTACTTTTGTCTCGATTATATCTAATAGTTCCTTTCGTAAATTGAACTCTTTGAAAATAATTCTCAATTACATATTGATATTCTCAATTGTCTTTGCTAATATTAATTGATATTGAAAATCATTATCAATTAATGGAGGCGTAATTATGAAAAGGTTTGCAAGTATCAGTATGGTAGCAGCACTTACTTTGGCCCTTTATGGCTGTTCTGAAAATGAAATAGATAATGTGGGATCGGCTGAATCAAATACACAAGAACAACAAACGAAAGAAAATCATGTAAGCACAAACACGTTTGAAGATGGTGTAGACGAAAAAGCTTTCCAAGAAGCTTTAGCCGCTTTTCCTAAAACGGTACCGGGCAAAATTGTTACAACTTCGGTTCCTTTAACAGAAATGCTTCACCTATTAAACATTGTTCCTGTAGGTGTTCCGACTTCAACAAATCCAATTCCAACTGATTTTGACTCTGTTACTCGAGTAGGTTCACCAATGGCTCCAGATTTAGAAGTCATTTCAAATCTACAAACCGAATTAATTGTCGGTGCTGCATCATTACAAGAATCGCTTGATAAAGCTTTAGAAGGTATGAATTTACCTACAGCTTATTTACCAACTGATTCATATGAAGACTTAAAATTAAGCTTTAAAGTTTTAGGTACATATTTCGGCAAGGAAAAAGAAATGAATGAAATTATGCAAACAATTGTAGCTAAAGAGCAAGAATTAGAAAAACAAGCTGCTGGTAAAGAACTGCCTTCTGTTATGTTAGTAATTGGTACATCGGATTCATTTATGGTAATGAACGATAAATCTTATTTAGGTAGCCTAGTAGAGCGTCTCGGCGCAGAAAATATCGCGACATCTATTTTAAAAACAGATTCAACATACTC
Source organism: Solibacillus cecembensis (assembly GCF_050272495.1). Taxonomy (NCBI): domain Bacteria; kingdom Bacillati; phylum Bacillota; class Bacilli; order Caryophanales; family Caryophanaceae; genus Solibacillus; species Solibacillus cecembensis. The sequence goes on from NZ_JBNNMF010000028.1 coordinate 43,758, forward strand.
AACACTTAATTTAGAAGAAATTGTTGTTGCCGATCCTGATATGATTTTTGTGTTAGCTTCAGGTGATCACGGAGCAAATGAAGATAAATTCAAACAGGAAATTGCTAAAAATAGTGCATGGACACAATTATCAGCCTATAAAAATGATAAAATCCACCTCCTTGATTACAGTATTTTCGGGGTGACATCCATTGCGAATGTCGACACAGCATTAACAACAATTGCTGATTATTTCTATCAATAGAATGAGGAAAATTTCATGATAAAGTCAACAAGAAGCCGAGCAATTGTTATCATTACCTTTGTATTAGCACTTCTACTTACAATTGTCTCTATTGGATTTGGAAGCGTACATATTTCTATTCCAGATATTTTAAAAACACTTGTGAATGGCCGTGAAGATGGGATTTTTACGACAATTGTTTGGGATATTCGTCTTCCACGTGTTTTATTAGCACTAATAATTGGAGCCAACATCGCAATTTCAGGCGCATTACTACAAGCCGTTATGGGCAATCCACTTGCAGATCCCGGCCTTACTGGCGTGACAAGTGGTGCCGCTGCATTTGTATTACTTATTATGCTAGCAAAACCAGAATATATACAGCTCGTTCCTATTGCCGCATTTGTTGGTGGCATTATTGCTGCAAGCATTGTATACGCACTTGCATGGCGAAAGTCTGGGATTACCCCAATCACCATTATTTTATCTGGTGTGGCAGTCAATGCCTTATGTGGTGGGATTATTGGCTTTTTATCAATTATGTATAGTGACCGTCTTCCTTCAGCTGTCCAATGGCTAAATGGTAGCCTAGCAGCAAAGGGTCATTCTGCACTTCAAATGATTTATGTATACGCCATTATTGGGTGGATTTTATCAATATTCGCTATTAGAAAAGCAAATATTATCCGTCTAGGAGACCAAGTAGCCGTCAATTTAGGGGAAAATGTAACACGGATTCGTATTGTTCTATCTATTTTAGCTGTATTTTTAGCAGCCATTTCAGTAGCAGCCATCGGGATGATTGGTTTTGTTGGTTTAATTGTTCCGCATATGGCGCGTTTATTAGTTGGCTCAGATTATAAATATATGCTGCCAATGAGTATGGCTATGGGGGCTATCCTTGTATTAGTGGCCGATACAGTCGGGCGAACTTTATTTGCTCCCCTCGATATTCCAGCAGGGATTATTATGGCTATTATTGGTGGTCCTTACTTTTTATACTTAATGAGAAAGAAGGCGTTTTAATGTTACAAATTGAACAGCTTTCCATTCGTTATGAGCAAAAAGAAGTTGTCCATAATTTTTCATTTGATGTTCAAAAAGGAGAAATCTTATCGATCATTGGACCAAATGGCTCAGGTAAATCAACTATTTTAAAAGCCGTTGCCCGCATGCTTCCGTATTGCTCAGGTACGATTACGTTCGACCAAAAAAATATGCGCACTTTAGCATCAAAAGAAATAGCAAAGAAAATGTGTATATTAAGTCAGCGTAATCAAGCCCCTTCTGATATTACGGTTCGAAATTTAGTAGCCTATGGTCGCTATCCACATAAAAAGTGGTTTGAACGGTTAAACGATGAAGATTACGCTATAGTCGATTGGGCACTTGAGAAAACACATTTAACCCATTACCAAGATCAATCCATTGCTACCCTATCTGGTGGCGAATCTCAACGTGCTTGGATTGCCATGGCTTTAGCTCAAAAGCCCGAAATTTTATTACTTGATGAGCCAACAACGTATTTAGATATTGCCCATCAGCATGAAATTTTAGAACTCGTCCGTGAGCTGAATCGTGAAACCGGTTTGACTGTCGTTATGGTGCTTCATGACCTTAATCAAGCATCTAGCTATAGTGATCGAATTGTCGTTGTTAAAGATGGTCACTGCGTACAAAAAGGCACACCTGAGGAAGTAATGACTGAACAGATGATCCAGTCCACATATAAAATGGAGGCAGAAATACAGCATGTCGTTTGGGATACTGCCCCTCGCATTCAATTAAAAAATACCGTAAGAAGTTAGGAGAATGAATATGAAAACAACAATTGATTTAAATCAAATCCGTGCAGACTATGAAGCATTTTTACAACGCAAGAAAAGTATATTATTAAGCTTTGTTACACCAGAAGGTCAACCATTTAGCAGCTCAGCAGCATTTGTCCAAGTAAATAATAAATTTTATGTTTATGTAAGTCATATCGCAGAACATCACCAACTTCTTGAGCAAAACGAAATAATCGATGTATTACTTGTAGCAGATGAAGCAGTTACACAAAACCACTTTGCAACAGAACGAGCTCGCTTTCAATGTGCCCCTAAAAACTTAGGTAATGAAGGACATGAAGAAATATTTGAAGCATTCGATACGGTTCACAGCAAGAAAATGATGCAGTTATTACGCACATTAGATTTCTCCCTCTTTGAACTGACACCATTAAAAGGACGCTATGTTGTAGGCTTCGGAAAAGCATTTGACATTGATTTTGCCGAAGATACATTAACACATGTAGTAATTGATAAAAAGAAATAAGAAGTGAAATGGTAAAAAGCATCGAATCATATGATTCGATGCTTTTTTCTATTAAAACTCTTCGTCATTAATATTAGCTCTATATGGCTTCTACCGTTATGTAAGTATTGCTATAAAAAAGCATATTAATATTTTTGATATTCCACAATTTCCGAAATTAATTAATAGGAACTTTTCGTTTATAGCCATTGTTATTATCATCACAATTCACCAAATTGCAAATTAAGTAGTTCTGTATTCAATTTATCCCGCAATAACGGGCATTAGCACGTCCTACGTGTCAAAACCCCCACTGATTGATTGTTCACTTTATCACTTACTGCTGGGTACCTTTTTTAAGCTGGTTACTTCGTAGCTGTCCACAAGCTGCATCAATATCCGTACCGTGTTCTTGACGAATTTTACAATTGACGCCATTCTTTTTTAACGTATCATAGAAAGCTAACACCGATTCCTGCTCACTTCTTTGATATTGACTATGTTCATCCACCGGGTTGTACGGGATTAAGTTTACATACAATTGGTCTTTAATATCACTGAGAAGTTCAGCAAGTTGTTCCGCTTCCTCTTTATGATCATTTAAATCTTTCAGTAAAATATATTCTATCGTAATTCTACGGTTATTTTTGGCTAAATAATATTTCAGGGATGCCATTAATTTTTCAATCGGCATGGCACGATTTATTTTCATAATACGTGTTCTCAGCTCATTATTTGGTGCATGTAGCGAGATCGCTAAGTTTACAGGGATTGCCGCATCCGTAAATTCATAAATTTTATTAACGATTCCACTTGTCGAAACAGTAATTCTTCTACCTGCAATCGCAAGTCCCTTATGGTCCAGAACAACATTTAAGAAATCTAATAGATTATTGAAGTTATCAAATGGTTCGCCAATTCCCATTACGACGATATGACTTACAAGTTCGTCTTTTTCTAATTGATCGAGATGAAGTTGAACATTCATAATCTGTTCGACAATTTCTCCAGCTGATAAATCGCGACTTTTTGCTAATAATCCGCTCGCACAGAAACTGCAGCCAATGTTACAGCCTACTTGTGTCGTAACACAAACAGATAACCCATATTTATGTCGCATCATGACCGTCTCGATCAAACTACCATCCTGTAATTTAAATAAAAATTTAACCGTTCCGTCTGCGGCTTCTTGCTTAATGTGTTGTGTTAATGTTTGAATCACAAAGTTATCCGCCAATAATTGAACACATTCCGGATTTACCTCCTTCATGTCAGAAAAATCCGTTACACGTTTTCTATAAAGTAAATCCCACACTTGTAATGCTCTAGACGGTTTGTGACCATGTGCTAAAAGCCACTCCTTCAATTGATCTAATGTTAATCCATAAATGGATGGTTTGTTCATAATGCGCCTCTTTCCTTGACCTTAAAAATCACTTTTATTATTAATATTTATACCGTAATAATGGGTAGTATAACTCCCTCGAGCTAGACTTATTTGTAGCAAGAAGCATAAATGGGAGATACACAGTCCTTAATAGCCCGATTGGTTTACTTTATGATCAGGCACCTTTTTACTAATCTAATCATATTACAAATAAGGTTGAAAAAAAAACATTTCAAATTGTAATCGTCAAAATTGGGGACTTTTAGAGAAATTGATATATTCATATTAACTAATAGATCACACTGTATACAAACCTCTTTGAATAACAGCTTGTGTAAAATAAAATCAATTCTTATCGTTTTCTATCGTATTCTCAGGAAATGAAAAAAGCCCATAAACCCCATCATATCAGGGTTTATGAGCTTTTTTAACTTGTTAATCGTAACGTAAATTAACCTAATGATACCGATAGTCGGGGTCGAACCGACACTCCTCACGGAACGCGATTTTGAGTCGCGCGCGTCTGCCAATTCCGCCATACCGGCAAAGCAAAAAAAGGAATAAAAAAAACCGGAATATCCGATTTGAATTATATGGAGGCGGCAACCGGATTTGAACCGGTGGTAGAGGTGTTGCAGACCTGTGCCTTACCACTTGGCTATGCCGCCATATATATATTTGTATTTTTGGAGCGGAAGACGAGGTTCGAACTCGCGACCCCCACCTTGGCAAGGTGGTGTTCTACCACTGAACTACTTCCGCAAAAAAATGGCTGGGGAACCTGGATTCGAACCAGGGCATGACGGAATCAAAATCCGTTGCCTTACCGCTTGGCTATACCCCAATAAAGTTAATATGTATTTCATAAAAAATGGGGCGACTGATGGGAATTGAACCCACGAATGCCGGAATCACAATCCGGTGCGTTAACCACTTCGCCACAACCGCCACTATATTATAAACTTTACGTCTTAAATCTAAATAAAAAATGGGGCGACTGATGGGAATTGAACCCACGAATGCCGGAATCACAATCCGGTGCGTTAACCACTTCGCCACAACCGCCACTATATTATTTTGTTTATTTTTTATTTAATTGGCAGGGGCAGTAGGAATTGAACCCACACTGACGGTTTTGGAGACCGTAGTTCTACCTTTAAACTATGCCCCTGCGATTAAAAATGGTGGTGGGGGACGGATTCGAACCGCCGAACCCTAAGGAGCGGATTTACAGTCCGCCGCGTTTAGCCACTTCGCTACCCCACCGAGTAATGGTGCCGGCGAAAGGAGTCGAACCCTCGACCTACTGATTACAAGTCAGTTGCTCTACCAACTGAGCTACACCGGCAAATTAATTTAGTAAATATGGTGGGTCAGGACGGAATCGAACCGCCGACACTTAGAGCTTCAATCTAATGCTCTACCAACTGAGCTACTGACCCATATTTATGTATAAAATATAAATGGCGGTCCCGACCGGGATCGAACCGGCGATCTCCTGCGTGACAGGCAGGCATGTTAACCGCTACACCACGGGACCATTTTGGTTGCGGGGACAGGACTTGAACCTGTGACCTTCGGGTTATGAGCCCGACGAGCTACCACTGCTCCACCCCGCGATAATACTATTTTTTTATGGTGGAGGATGACGGGCTCGAACCGCCGACCCTCTGCTTGTAAGGCAGATGCTCTCCCAGCTGAGCTAATCCTCCGTGCTGGATACTAAATATATTAAATGGTGACCCGTACGGGATTCGAACCCGTGTTACCGCCGTGAAAGGGCGGTGTCTTAACCGCTTGACCAACGGGCCAATTGAAAATGTTATAGTCTGGCGGAGAGTAAGGGATTTGAACCCTTGATGCAGTGTTACCCGCATACACGATTTCCAATCGTGCTCCTTCGACCTCTCGGACAACTCTCCAAGAAGAATGGCTCCGAAGGTAGGACTCGAACCTACGACCAACCGGTTAACAGCCGGTTGCTCTACCACTGAGCTACTTCGGAATATTACTATGTACGCCTAGCGATGTCCTACTCTCACAGGGGGAAGCCCCCAACTACCATCGGCGCTAAAGAGCTTAACTTCCGTGTTCGGTATGGGAACGGGTGTGAC
>NZ_JBNNMF010000029.1:0-47249 GCF_050272495.1 Solibacillus cecembensis
ATAAAAAAACACCTCCTAATTGAATTTTAGGTATCTAAACCCGAATTCAATCGAAGATGCTTTTTTTATTTGTCTATACTTTGGGGGTCAGTCCCTCTCCTGTTTAAGTGCCTTTTTTATGTCTTAAAAACAATATCTCCATCATCTTGAATTTCACCAACGATTTCCGATAAAATATCTTCCATTGTCACAAGCCCGATGATGGAACCTTTGCCGTCTGTTACAACGCCCATGTGTTTATGCGTTTGCTGCATTTTTAAGAAAACCTCTTTAATTGGTATCGAATGTTTAAAGCGTAGAATGTCATGAATAAATGCCGTACTATTATTCGAGCGACCTGCTGCAATATCCGTTAACATTTCTTTTGTGTTAATACATCCAATCACATCATTCTTCTTTTTCGTACTATCAATAATCGGATATCGTGTATATTCAAATTCTTCGATCATTGCTATCATTTGCTCTAATGTTTGTTGTTTTTCTAGCATCACCATCTTTGAGCGAGGAATCATAATATCCTCTAATTGACGTGAATCAAAAGCAAAAATATTTTCTAAATAAGCAAGCTCCGTTTTATTAATCTCGCCGCCTTCATAGCTTTGCGTCACAATCATCTTTAATTCCTCTTCTGAATACACTTCATCATGCCCCGCTGGCTTTACACCAAATCCTTTTAATAAAAGTTGCGCTGAACCATTTAACACTGCAATAAAAGGCTTGGACACTTGTCCGAACCAATAAAGTGGAGGCGCTAACAGAAGTGTCATTTTATCTGCATATTGAATGGCTAATGTTTTCGGGATTAATTCGCCAAGAACTACATGTAAAAATGTGACAACTGATAATGCAATTGCATAAGACAAAGCTGTAGAAACGGTTTCACCTAAGTTTAAAAAATCAAAAATAGGTGCTAATATTTTTTCAACAGTCGGCTCACCAAGCGCACCTAAAATAAGGGCTGTAACGGTAATTCCTAATTGACATGCTGATAAGTAATAGTCAAGATTTGCTGTAACTTTCTTTGCAATAATTGCTTTTTTATTCCCTTCAGATATAAGCTGATCAATACGTGACATACGTACTTTTAAAATCGCAAACTCTGCACCGACAAAAAATGCCGTTAGTAAAATAAATAATGCGATTAATGCTAAGTTTATAATAATTATACTGTCCAATAGATTCCCTTAGTTAAAGGGATTCACCTCCATTAATAACCTGTTATTGTTTAAGAAAATTTTGCTTAAAGACTACTTCTTTAATATGATAGTTGTCCACTTCACCAATCACCCATACATGATTACCGTGTTGTATTTCGACACCTTGTATTACTTCTGATTCAATGGCTAAACCTGATTGAAGTGCCCACCCACCAATTGTATCAATCTCTTCACTACCCTCGAATTCGATACCGAAGCGATCTTCTAAATCTTCTAACAAAACACGGCTATTAATCGTATATTCATTGTCGCCTGTCTTACGGATATCATCTACTTCATCCGCATCAAACTCATCACGAATTTCTCCCACAAGCTCTTCTAAAATATCTTCCATCGTTAAAATACCCGCAGTCCCGCCATACTCATCAATAACAACAGCGATATGCACACGTTCTTCTTGCATTTTCAACAATGCATTTTGTATCGGAGTTTGTTCAAATACAAATGGTATTGTGCGGACAAAATCTGTCAAATTCGCTTGACGATTCATTACAATGCGACTTAATAATTTATTAGCGTTCACAAAGCCGATAATTTTATCTTTATCATTTTCTTCAACAACTGGATAACGGGTATAATTATGCTCATCTAAAATCGAGACAATTTGCTTTGTTTCCATATCTTGATCAATTGCAATGATTTCTGTACGGGGCACCATTATATCTTTTACAACATGCTCATCAAATGTAAATACATTTTCCATATATTCTAATTCTTGCTTATCAATTTTCCCACCTTGGAAACTTTGCGCCATAATGATTTTCAATTCTTCTTCTGAATACGCTTGATCTTCACTAGCCGACTTTACACCAACTGCACGTAACAGCAAGCGAGATGTACCATTTAGTGCTTTAATAAACGGAGACATTACTTTTCCAAAATAATAGAGTGACGGTGCTAAAAGTAATGTCGTCTTTTCAGAAAACTGAATCGCTAATGTTTTTGGTGCCATTTCTCCAATGACCACGTGTAAATAACTCACTACTGCAAGTGCAATACCATAAGATAAAATATTCATTACTGTTTCTGGGGTATTTAACCATTCAAATACTGGATACATTAAATGTTTAATATAAGGTTTTGTAAAAGCACCTAAACCAATTGCTGTGATGGTAATACCTAATTGACAAGCTGACAAATAATAATCAAGGTCACTTACTACTTTCTTGGCAATGACTGCTTTTTTATTGCCTTCATCAATGAGTTGATCAATCCTTGATTTGCGGATTTTAACGACTGCAAACTCAGCTGCTACAAAAAATGCTGTCAATCCTAAAAAGATAATTAATAAAATGATATTTAATATACTCGAGTCCAATATGTTCCCTCACATTGAGGGATTCACCTCCGTTTTTTTCCTCAAAAAATTTATCTCTTTAATCATCTAAATAATTACATACAATATATACGAAAACTAGTACGTGATGGTTTCACAAAAATCATCTATTATCACCTTTCTTTACTATTTACCACAAAGGTGACAAACTTAACCAAAAATAAAATGCCTTTTTGTAAGTTATTATTGCCTTTTAATAACCACTCTACTCACTTAATACAATGCTCTACAACTATTTTCATAAAAGCCTAATTATTAATTTCTGTTGCTCGATAAATAAATGATAATTATTCATCAAAAATCAATTAAAAATAGCTGGAAACAACGTATAAAACAAACATATTTCTCTCCTCTTATAACATTCACCACATCATATCTTTTCCCCTATCATAACGAACGCCTTGCCATTTTTACTGCTGCATACATTTCATCTCCAAAAACTACCCGTTCCACGCTTCTCTTTTTTTAATTTAGAAATTTCAATTGCCACTTAAATTTACCGCAATTATTCGAATTGTCGTTTTTGACAAATGCACTTTTGAGAGTTTAAATATCGTTAGTAAAATAAATTCGTAAACTTTTTTGAAGACATACATTGTATAAAATTTTACGAACTTACTCATAATACGATTTTGCGCTACACATTTCTTGATCGCTCTACCAGTAGAAACCAGAAAATTTAATTAAATACTCTTGAACGAATTCCCTATCAATTATGTCAAAATTAAGAACAAATTCTTTGACCATCGGAAAAGTCTGTTGTATATTATAAATATAGTTTAGCGCTAAACATTTTCAATTAAAGATATTTTTTTCAAGTAAAAACATGTTGAGGAGATGACATTTTATGATGTTAATGGAAGGTAAAGCTGGTTTAGTAACAGCTGCAGGATCAGGAATTGGACGAGCTAGTGCACTAGCTTTAGCAAAAGCAGGCGCAAAAGTAATGGTTTCAGATGTAAATGTAGACGGTGGTCTTGAAACAGTTAAATTGATTCAAGAAATCGGTGGCGAAGCTCATTTCTTCAAGTGTGATGCTAGTAATGAAGAAGAAGTAATCGCACTTGTTGACGAAACAGTAAATAAATTCGGGAAATTAGACTTTGCACACAATAACGCTGGCATAAATGCACAACAAACAAAAATCGGTGAAGCTGATTCAGCTGCATGGGATAAAACAATCAAAGTTAATTTGTATGGTACGTTCTATTCTATTAAGCACCAAGTAAATGCTATGCTAAAAACTGGCGGTGGCTCTATCGTTAACACTGCTTCTGGTGCTGGTATGGAAGGCGCTGTAAAAATGGCTGCTTATGTATCATCTAAGCATGCTGTAGTTGGATTAACAAAAGCAGCTGCATTAGAATATGGTAAAGATAAAATCCGTGTCAATGCGATTGCACCAGGTTCTACAATGACACCAGCTATCGAAGGTTGGGCAAAGACTGCACCAGAACAATTTAATGCAGTATTAAAAGCTATGCCTTCAGGTGAAATGACTCAAGCTGAAGACCAAGGGAATGCAGTATTATTCTTATGCTCAGACCTAGCAAAACAAGTTAGTGGCGTAGTATTACCAATCGATGGTGGATACACAGCAGGAAAATTACCACTACAATAATTAATTATTAACTCCAATACTTCCTACACTGAATGGTGTTGGAGGTGTTGGAGTTTTTTAATAACAAAAATCTGTGACATCTGCCAAGGGCTTTATCGAAAAATTTTTCCATGAAATTGGCTTTATGTATTGCCCTCTTTCCCTACACGATTAAGTAAATTTTAATAAAGGTTAGTCAAATAAATATTCCTTCATATTTTCGACAGTCGTATCAATACCATTTTTCAAGGATTTTTGATCAGCTCGGCAGTATTTTTCTGCTTTTTCCAAAGCAATGAGTGCACTTTCTAAAAATGGCTCCTTCTGTAAATCTTTATACAGCTGCGTTAAAATAAGCGCCTTATTCCAGTACCAACGCGCATTTTCAGGATCAAGCTCAATCGCACGTTCTATGTAAATCATCGCTTCAAACGGTGACCAATTAAATCGGTTCATTGTTTGTCCTGCAATACCGTAAAATACCGCTTTATTCGGATTATGCTTTACTGCTTGAATAAAACAATGCACACTTTCATCATAATGATGGGCCATTAGAAATAGCTGTCCTTGTACAAAAAAGGACTGTGCTTTTCGCTCATCTTCCGCTTCTGTCGCATCCTTTTCAAGCTGTTTAATACGCAGTGAAAATGGCTCTTCCTCTTTAATCGAGCGGATTTCCTCAACTTCGTCAAACTCTTCGTACGATTCATTGCTACGCTCAACACTTTGCGCTATTTGTTTCACCACATTTGGGAATTTTTCATATTCATACTGCGCAAATAATTGAAGTAATTGTTCGGCAATTTGACTTTCTTGTTCATCTTCATTTTCTTTTGCTGCTACATAGCAAGCTAAAAACTGACCATTATAAAAATATTTTTCAATTTTTGACATTTCGACTCCCCTTTACCTTTTACATTACGTATTATACATGATTTATTATTGTAAAATCATGCTTCCTTCCATTGTCATAGCAAAAAGGGCTATAATTAACGAAAAATTCACCCAAATTAAATTAATCCCCGTCCCCACAAATAGTTATGGACTTGCTTATCCATCTCCTCCAAATCGACTGCGTTGAAAATTTCTCACTTAGGATGATAACTCTATTAAATTTACTGGTTTTTCCTTTGATTATTTCCAATATTGGAGTACACTAATATCATAGATTTTTAATATAAATCTATTTTATGTCAAAATTTGCACAATGAGTTCCCTTTTTTTTTACTACAAATAAAAGAGGTGGTTCGTATGTATCATTCAGTAACAGCAAAACGTAGCCTTTTCTTTGTTAAGGAACATCATGTCGAGAATTTCAAGGAAATGGCGGAGAAGATGGCAGGTTTCATCACCCTATCGAAAACTGGCGCATTAAACCTTGAAGAAACATGGCTAACGGCGTTTAATATTTGGGTATTATTGCAACCAGATGATGAGCTTATTATCGAATCTTTTGATAAAACTTTATACTATTCAACCAACCATATCATCATTACCGCTCTAACAAATGACTATCAATTTAATTTTATACGCACACATCCAAAATCGACTCCTGAACTTATTTATATTTCAACTATCCTTTTAACAATGGCCTTAAATAGTTGGTATTTGAAATTACTAACAGACAATCATCTAAATGACATTGCTGAACGCATGCTACATCAAAATTATTTCGAATCCCATCTTGGCGAAGAGGATGCCATTAACTTGTTTATTAATGATCAAGCCCGTGTTGTAAAAGTTTTAGTCTATGAATTATCACATACCAATACATTCGAACGCATAATCAAAAATGCTTGTGATAATGCACAATTCATTTATAAAGATACATTTCAAAACGAGCAATTCATTCATTCAATCAAAAGTAAAAGCCTGCTATGACACTTCATAGCAGGCTTTTACACTTTATTTTGAAACAGATGCAGCCACTTCAGCAACTACAATTTGAGATCCCAGCATTGGCGACTCTGCTTGCTCACCTTGTGCACTAGCAGCAGGTCGTTTATGTGTTTCTTTAAAGGCATCACTCTCACGCCAAGCTTCAAAGTTTTCTTTTGATGCCCAGTACATGACAACACTCATTTCATCATGCTCTTCAAACTGTGTTGAAACTAATACTTCAACTTTTTCAAATCCTTCAAATTGTTGCAATGGACCTGGTTTTGTAAAGTTTGGCGCTAGTTTCATAGCCATGCCCTTTTTTACTCTTATACGGTTTGTTACAGTAATCATCTTGCCATCTCCCTTTTAATATAAATTTAACTCATTTAGAAAATACATTATGTAGCCATTTACGCAACGTCATACCTCATCTTAGGCGAATGTCGCAAAATTTTAGAGGTGATTTTCGAGCTTGCTCAAAAAACTTAAAACCTACTAAACAATTTCATTTAATCATTTTCATTGCATACTTGCAATTAATAACTATTCGCAATCATCTTACAATACCCCTCCCCTTTCAAGAACACGGTATAATAACGCTATTACGTTTTGTACGAAGGAGTTTAAGATGGAATTTTCAATTATTGCGACAAGTGATATTCACGGACATACCGAACGTTTTTCACAGCTGGCCAAAATGATTCAAAAGGAAAAGCCAGCTTTATTAATAGATAACGGTGATTTTTTACAAGGCAGTCATTTAAGTTATTACTATGAACAAGTAAAAAAAGGCACACACCCCCAAATCGCACTGGCAAATGAACTTCAATATGATGTTGCAATTTTTGGCAATCATGAATTTAATTATCCGTTAAATGAGATTGCCCACATGAGGAATGCGTGTCATTTCCCATGGATTGCGGCAAATATTCAAGATTTTGCACACCCTTACTTCATTAAAGAAACACATGGTATCCGAATTGCTGTCATTGGGGTTGTGACACATTTTGTCCCCCAATGGGATGAAGATGATTATACGACTTCATTATTTTTTGAAGATGCGTTAGCGAGTGCCAAAAGAACGGTACAGCATGTTCGTTCACATGAAAATGTACAACTCGTTATTTTGAGTTACCACGGGGGCTTTGAACAGGATCTACATACGGGACATCGAATCGATTTAGAAGATGGCGAAAATCAAGGCTATGCCATGCTGCAACAAATAGACGGCATTGATATTTTCATTACGGGGCATCAGCATTTAGAAATTGCTACTACAGTGAATGGAGTTTCGGTCGTGCAGCCTGGTGCAAATGCCCATTGTTTTGCTCAAATTACGGTGACAATTGAGGTTGATGAAATAACGCATTCACCTGAACTCGTCTATGTGGATAATTCCATTCAACCGCAAAATTTTGATGAATTATATCAATGGAAACATACTTGGATTGGTGAAAGTGAAATCGATTTTTCGTATTCCGATTTCTTCTCCCCTAGGTTCCAAAGCATACCGTATACACAGCTCATTCATCAAATGCAGTTGCATTATACTGGTGCGCAGCTTTCCGTGACGGAGCTCCCCTATCATGCCACTGGTGGATTCTCGAAAAATATCTATTACGGTGATGTGCTTCATAATTTACCACGCGCCAACCATTTAAAAGTACTTGCATTAACCGGTTCAGAAATTCGAGAGGCACTGGAACTATGTGCCGCAGTATTTGCAATAAATGATGCATATGAAATTGATTTTAGTTCGACGGTTCATTACCCCGAGCCACAGCCGTACACATATGATTGCTGGGGTGGCCTCGATTATGAATTAACCATTTCTCAAGCTGTCGGTCAGCGTGTAACAAAACTGCATTATCAAGGACGAGAAATTCAGCCAGATGATGTATTTGAAGTAGCTGTTAATAGTTACCGCGCCACGGGTTCACATCAATTTACAATGCTGCAAAAAAAGGCGATTCGAGAAGTCCCTACGATTATTCCGCAATTGATGATGCGCTATATTCAAGAGCAAAGCCCATTAAATATTACGCTGACGAGCTCTTTTCAAGTTCGAAAATAGTGGATGATGGTTATAAAGGTGTTGTTTCAAGTTGAAACAATACCTTTTTTAAACAAATTCCAACTTTTCCGAAACCTTTTACAATTTCATCCGTAAATGTTAGTACATACAAAATAAGGGGGTGTTTACATGCTATTTGGATTTTCAATAGAGCTCATTTATTTGACCATTTTAATCGGGATTGGCTGTCTCACAGTTGTTTATTTACTTTTTGCGGACATGGCGGATGGCGCGGTTGATGGTATACCCTTTTTGGATCCCGCTGTTATTTTATCCTTTATCACATTCACATCCGCTTCAGGTTATATATTTGAACGCTTCTTGTCATTTACTAGCGTAGTGAATCTCATCATTTCAATTATCATTGCGTGTATCTTTACCGCACTAATTTACTATTTTTTACTCGTTCCACTACGCGCTGCAGAAGTTTCCCTTGCCTATACAGATGAGTCATTAGAAGGGCAAGTTGGGAAAGTCATTGTGCCTGTTCCACTAAACGGTTTCGGTGAAATGGTTATTGAAACGGTGAATGGTATTATTTCAAAGCGTACAGCTAGCTATCATGGCGTTGAAATTCCTTATGACACGCAAGTATTAATTATTGAAATGAAGGATGGCACAGCTTTTGTAGCAATTTATGAAAAAGAGGATTTTTAACTTTAGATTAAAGGGGGATTTTTAATGAACGGTTTATTCATTGTAGTTGGCGTTGTTGTATTTTTAATTTTAGCAATCATTGCTGTTTATGTAACAAAATATCGTACTGCAGGACCGGATGAGGCATTAATTGTGACAGGGAGCTACTTAGGTTCAAAAAATGTACATACCGACGAATCCGGTAACCGCATTAAAATTATTCGCGGTGGTGGTGCATTCATCTATCCTGTGTTCCAACAAGCTCAGCCATTAAGTTTACTATCTAGTAAGCTCGATGTGACAACTCCAGAAGTGTATACAGAACAAGGCGTTCCGGTAATGGCAGATGGAACAGCCATTATTAAAATCGGTGGCTCGATCTCTGAAATTGCCACTGCCGCGGAACAGTTTTTAGGAAAAGCAAAACAAGAGCGTGAAGGTGAAGCACGTGAAGTTTTAGAAGGTCACCTGCGTTCGATTTTAGGCTCAATGACAGTAGAAGAAATTTATAAAAATCGTGATAAATTCTCCCAAGAAGTTCAACGAGTTGCATCTCAAGACTTAGCAAAAATGGGCTTAATTATCGTTTCCTTTACGATTAAAGATGTCCGTGATAAAAATGGCTACTTAGAGTCACTCGGAAAGCCTCGTATTGCGCAAGTAAAACGTGATGCGGATATCGCCACTGCCGAAGCAGATAAGGAAACACGTATTAAACGTGCGCAAGCAGCTCAAGAGGCGCAACAAGCCGAACTAGAACGTGCTACTCAAATTGCAGAGGCTGAAAAAGATAACCAATTAAAAGTTGCGGAATACCGTCGCGAGCAAGATATCGCCAAAGCACGTGCTGACCAAGCATATGAACTCGAATCGGCACGCGCGAAACAGGAAGTAACGGAGCAAGAAATGCAAGTTCAAATTATTGAACGTCAAAAGCAAATTGAATTAGAAGAACGTGAAATTTTACGTCGTGAAAAGCAATATGATTCTGAAGTAAAGAAAAAAGCAGATGCGGAGCGCTATGCGGTTGAACAACGTGCCAGCGCAGAAAAAATGAAGCAATTTGCAGAGGCAGATGCCGAGAAATATCGTGTGGAGACACAAGCACAAGCACAGGCAGAGCGTATTCGTTTAGATGGTATCGCCAAAGCCGATGCAGAGCGCGCACAAGGTACAGCGGAAGCGGAAATTATTCGCTTACGTGGTCTTGCAGAAGCCGAAGCAAAACAAAAAATTGCAGAAGCATTCGATCAATACGGTCAAGCAGCGATTTTAGATATGGTTGTGAAAATGATGCCTGAATACGCAAAAGAGATTGCTAGCCCACTAGCCAATATCGATAAAATTACAGTAATTGATACAGGTAGTGGTGAAGGCGGTGGCGGTGCCAACAAAGTGACGTCTTACGCAACGAACCTCATGGCAACATTGCAAGAAACGCTGAAAGAAACATCTGGGCTAGATGTGAAAGAGCTAATTGAAAGCTACGCAGGCAAACATACGCTACGTCCAGAACTAGAGCAAATTGCTGCAGGTCTAGAGAAAAAGCAACCTCCTGTAACGGTTGAAGAAATAAAAGAGACAGTCGAGCAATAGTTGAAATAGCGACTACCTATGCGATGAATTTGATGTCCACACTACAAAGATCTTTATTCATTGACGTGAAAATTCGAATTGAATCGTATATAGAAACAAACATCACGAAAAACTAATTTCAGAAAAGTCCAATTTATTTCTAGCACCCTAATTATATAGTGTTTATAATAAAACAAGCAGGTAGTTTCTTCCACTACCTACTTGTTTTTTATTTTTACGACTAGTGCTTATAAAGCTATTGTAGCAAGCTCCTCTCACTAGGCGTTCATAAAGGATGTGTAATTCGTGTCTACTCAAGAATTGAAAAACTTACGCGCTGACTGTAGCAATTGTTACGGTTTATGTTGTGTCGCCCTCCCCTATGCTAAGTCTGCTGATTTTGCTTTTAATAAGGACGGCGGGACACCTTGTAAAAACTTAAACGCCGATTATCGTTGCAATATCCATCAAAAATTAAGAAATGAAGGCTTACGAGGATGTACTGTTTATGAATGCTTTGGCGCTGGACAAAAGGTTTCCCAAATAACGTACAAGCAAAATAGCTGGAGAAATAACCCGTCATTAGCAAACGAAATGTTTGATGTATTTCCTATTATGCAACAGCTTCACGAAATGCTTTACTATTTATATGAAGCACTTAGTTTGAAAGAAGCGCAGCCTCTGTACAAAGATTTACAGGATGCGATCGCACAAACCGAACAGCTCACAAATTTAAGTCCACAGCTACTATTGCAACTGAATATTTCCGCTCATAGAGAAAGGGTTAATCCATTACTTTTACAGGCAAGTGAACGCGTTCGGGCAAATGTTAAAAACAATAAAAACCCAGCTAAACACATGAAGCGAACAGACTTTATTGGTGCTAAATTAAAAGGAAATGACCTTAGAGGAATGAATTTAAGGGGCGCTTTGCTCATAGCTGCTGACCTCCGAAATTGTGATATGAGAGTTGTCGATTTTATCGGGGCGGATCTACGTGATGTGAATTTAAGTGGTGCTAATCTTTTAGGGAGTATTTTTCTCACACAAGCACAAATAAACGCTGCTAATGGCGACCGAAATACCGTATTACCACCGACCTTAAGTATACCTAAACATTGGTTAGTTTAATGTTGGGGTTAAACTTTTTGTCTGTACATATCAAAGAAGCAAGCAGGTAGTCATTGCCACCTGCTTGCTTCTTATACCGCTACAATAGGCTATAGTTTAATTGTCCAACCAAATGGATCTTCCATTGTGCCATATTGGATGCTCGTTAATGTATCATAAAGCATTTGTGTTACTTCACCGATTTGCCCATCATTAATTGTTAGGACTTCCTCTAGCCATTTAAATTCTCCAACTGGCGAGATAACTGCAGCTGTACCTGTTCCGAATGCTTCTTCTAACGTCCCATTTTTCGCAGCTTCTACAATTTCGGCAAACTCAATTGCGCGTTCTTCGATTGGAATATTTTTTGATTTTAATACATTAATCATCGAATCGCGTGTAATTCCTGATAAAATACTACCATTAAGTGCTGGTGTAACAACCTTCCCTGCAATTTTAAAGAAGATATTCATACTCCCCACTTCTTCAACATACTTATTCTCTTTTCCATCTAACCATAATGTTTGAGAGTAGCCTTGTTGACTCGCAAGCTCTGATCCTTTTAAGCTACTTGCATAGTTTCCAGCCGTTTTTGCCTCACCTGTCCCCCCAACAACCGCGCGTACATATTGTTGCTCCACTAAAATTTTCACAGGGTTAATGCCCTCTTTATAATATGAGCCTACCGGAGACATAATAATCATAAATTTATATTGCTTCGAAGGATTTACACCTAAGTATGGCTCTGTCGCAATAATAAATGGACGAATATATAAAGATGTACCTGGTGCAGTCGGAATCCAATCACGATCTAAACGAACCAATTCCTTCAATGCCTCCAACGCAAACGCCTCATCAATTTTAGGAATACAAAGGCGATCATTAGATGCATTTAAACGTTTGAAGTTACGATCTGGACGGAATAAATTCACCTCGCCTGAAGCTGTTGCATAGGCTTTTAACCCTTCAAATACGGCCTGGCCATAATGGAATACCATCGCAGCTGGGCTTAGCTCTAGTGGCTGATATGCTGTAATTTTCGCATTGTGCCAGCCCTTACCTTCTTCATAATCCATTACAAACATATGATCTGTAAACACTTGCCCGAAGCCTAGCTGATCAGCTTCTATTTTATCCTTTTTATTTGCTCCTAGCTCTGTTGTAATTTGGTATGTTGTCATGTCTATTGCTCCTTAATTAAAAATTAAAATATTTACAATCTATCATACCACTTTATTTTTAGAAAATTTATAATTTTTCATTATTTATTCAATTTTTTTATTAAATTAGCACAACCGGACTTTTATTAAGCTTTCTAATACATATGTTTTTTTGTAAACTGACGAGGTAGTCGCTACAATTTACAAATAGAAATGCAATTATTGCCTAGGAAATAATTTGCTCGATTCCATTTCCTAGTCTCTGAAAAAACACTTTACAGTACGTGCGATTCCTACCTTTTAATTTCAGTTATTGGTGCGGTCATTATTTCAAAAAAGCGCGGGATATTTTGTTCATTCACGGCAGCTAACACCGCGCAAGATGGACCTGCTGATTTTTGTAATGGTAGGTTAATTTCATACGTATCACTGCCCGTAAAACGTTCGATTTCTATGCCAATGCCTTTTGATCCAGTTGGCCAAAGTGCTTGAATAATGCCTTCCTTTAATCCGGTATAAAGTTCGCCTAACGCAGCAATTTTTTTCGGATTATTAACCACTTCTTCTCCTACTAACGGCTCGCCCACAACAAAATAACGGCAATTAGTATCGTTACTAACAAATGCTTTTTCTCCAAGCATCGTCAATGAAACAGCTGATTGAAGTGCTTGGAAGTTCGTTTCACTTGAGCCGGTAATTGGTGGCATAGGCTCATTTATTTCACTAAAAACTTGTTGGAATCCATTTATGTACGGCTGCCAAGCATCATCACCTGAAAAGTTTGCGACTACTAATTGTATCGGCATTGCCCACGCACACCATTGTTCTAAAATCGCTGTTCTTGCCGTAAAGTAGCCCGTCATTTGATGCGGTACTTGTACTTCATCGTGCGATTTTTCGCCAATACAGCCTGAATTATCAATCGTAACAATGAGCGCACCTACTTGGATTGCATTTCTCATATTTGCGTACCTTGTCGTTGAACAACCACTTTCAATACAGGCATAACAAGCATTGCGACAATAACATTAATGACCGTTGCAATAGACAATGTAACAATTGAAGCCATATAAAATTCAGCTGAAATTAAAAAATAAAACGGCAATGGTGCAATAACTCCATTGGCAATAATGGCAAAAATCCATTTCGACATATGAAAACCATTCCGGTGCAGTACGGTAAAAATATAAACGATGAAGAACATTTCAACCGCGATAAGAACATGGAAAATACCAAGCGGCATCCCCGAAGTCAAACCTGTGGCAATATGTCCAAGCGCTCCTGCAACTCCTGCAAAAAGAGGTGGTAAAAACACAGCACTGATGAATGCCGGTGCGGAATCAAGTGCAGCCGTTGTAATAGGCCCAGGTACTTTTATAAAACTTCCAATGACACAAATTGCCGCAATAAGAGCGGTTAACACCATTAAACGTAATTTATTTTTATCCATGATTGATCTCTCCTTTTAAAATTTGTGGTAGCCCGTACCAAACACGGATAACCGTATCAGCCTCTTTACACAGTTTTTGAAATATTCTGCCACATGTGTCACGCATTTGCCGTACTTCTTTTTCAAGTGGAACGACCCCGCGACTCATATCTGTACAAATACAAATCACTTGCGCATGCTTATTGAGTTCACATAGTTGCTCTACAATTTCCATCGCGACTGTCTCTTCTGGTTGTGCTAACATCGCTTGAACAATTGTTTCAAATTCACTAATAACGACAACATCTTTTTCTGAAATAGCTGTGATGTCTGGTATTTCACCTGCAATATCATGCACAGCAACGTTTCCTCGTTTTTGTAACATTATTTCTACATAGTTTCGTTTACCATTATAGGCGCCTCCGAGAATGACGTACATGCTGCCCCTCCTAAAAATTGTTCTAGTTGTTCCCAGTGTAATGTATACAGGACACGATGCTTAGCAAGCATATTTTGAAACGATTGCTGCGGTTGTCTATAATGCGCGAGCAATAGCCGAATGACTCCACCGTGCACAACAAACGTATAGGAACCTTGTTGCTTGATTTGTTGTTGAAATGCTTGCAAAACACGCTGTTCAAATGCACCCAAAGATTCACCATTTGGTGGTGTCACTTCATAAGGATCATCAATCCAAGCGCGATACATCGGTTTGTTCTTTAATTGTTCATATGTACGCATTTCAAAATCACCAAAATTACTTTCACGTAACTGCTGTATCCCATTATAAGTTACATTAGGGAAATAGCATGCTGCGGTTTGCTGACAGCGTAGTAAATCACTGCCATAAACGACAGTTGGTGCAATGGGCAACCGTGCAGATACTTCCTGTAAAATCGGTTCATCTGTCCAGCCGATGTATTTTCGTTCAATATTAGCTTGCGTTTTTTCATGCCGAATTAAATGAACAGTAACACCACGAGCCATAATAGTACCTCCATCCCTTCACAATGCGCGCCAAGTAAATCTCCACTTACGCCCCCGAAGTTATTTATAATCCACTTACGGTACAAGTTTACACCTATAAACACGGCGAACAAAAGAAACAATAAACTATAATTGGCGAGCGCAATACAAATGACGATGTAGCTTACACATAAAAGCACGACACTGATAGAAAGCTGTTTTTTTAGGATGATTCCTTTAAAATACGCTGCCAATCCTGTTTGCTTTGACGTTTCAGTCGTTAAAAACACAGTCAACACACCGATCCGCGCAAGAAATGGAATACATAATAAAAATGGAATAATCGCTACGTGTCCTTGCACAATAGCTTCATAAACAAAACCTATTTTCAACAACAGCAAGCACATCACACTAATGACACCGAATGCACCTGTTCGCGGATCATCTAAAATGGCTAAACGCTTTTCTTTGTCTCCGTATGAAAAATAAGCATCACTCATATCAATCCAACCGTCCAAATGCAAGCCACCTGTTACAACAATCGTTCCGACAACGAGTACAATTGTGAGTAGTAGCGGTGAAATATCACTATATGTCATTAATCCATAAGCCGTTGTTGCATATATGCCGCCCATTATTACTCCGATAATCGGTAAAAAAGCATACATCCATGTAACGGTTTTAGCGTTCATCTCAAACGACCTTTTCACAGGAATGGCCGAGAAAAATTGCCACGCTAATAAAAATCCAATTGCACTATTTTTCAACTTGTTCACTCCTTACTTCCATTGCTGTACAAGTTGGTATTGTACTTCATACGCTGATTTACAATGTGCAACTATCCATTGATGGAGCTTGCCGATAAGCGCTCGGTACAATTCTACTTCATCATTACTTGCGCTCGGTTCATCCAATATTTCATTCGATACAATGACGACACGCACCCCTTGTTGCTGCCATGCGAGAAGCTGGTTTTGAAAGACCACTACATAATCTGCAATCCGGTGTTCACGATTTTCAAGCGTTTCTGTATAATACAGCACATTGGCCAACCACGTTGTGACGCATTCAAACAATAGCACATGCTGATCACTTAATCGCTTAATGGCATCTGGTATTTCTACTTGCATTTCAATTGTTTTCCAGTGCAATCCTTGTTGTTCACGATCCAGCTGATGACGTGTAATGCGCGCTTCCATTTCTCGGTCAAATGCGACTCCTGTAGCGATATAATGATAGTGCAAATCCTGTCCATATTGCTGAACAAGTCGCTCGGCAAAGGCACTTTTCCCACTTCTCACGCCACCTGTTATAAAAATCATCTATATCCCATCCTTTAATGCAATAAAAGAACAAGCAGTTGTATAAGCTTGTTCTCTTATTATAATTCTATTTAAATAACTCTGGATAGACTGTTTCTGCCATTATTTGAACAGCTTGACCAATTCGTGGTGCAGGACGTGACATAATATCTCCATTTACTAAAAATACTTGCTTATTAGTCAATGCACTAATTTTATCCCAACCAGCACGTGACATAATTTCTCCTGTTGGATCGTCAATGTAATTATTCGTTGTTACAATGACTTCCGGATTACGTATAATGACGTCTTCCTCTGTCACGCTTATCCAACTTTTTTGATCTGCAAAAACATTATCTATACCAGCTGCATCCATTATTTCTTGTTGGAATGTTTCGCTACCTGTTGTCCAAATATCTGGAGACGGAGAAATTTCATAAAATACTTTTTTCTTTGTTTCAAGTTTAGCCGTTTTATCTTGTACTTCTTTAATTTGTGCTTGAATATCTTTTACGATTTTTTCCCCAGTTGGCTCCACGCCCATTACTTCAGATAATTGGATAATATCCGAATATACATCATCAAAATTAGCGGCAGATTTGATAACGAAAACTTTTAATCCAACATCTTCAAGCTGACTAATTTGTGCTTCATCACCAACTGTATAAGCAACAACAACGTCTGGATTTAATTCTAAAATACGTTCTGCATTGATAGCTGTAGATGTTGAAACACGCTCAATATTTTGGGCAGCTTCTGGATACGTATCAAAATCGGTTGCACCAACAATTTTATCTCCAACACCTAATTCAAATAAAATCTCCGTATTGCTTGGTTGTAGTGAAACAATTGTATTAGGTACAGTATCAAATGTTACTTCTACACCTCGATCATCAACAACTTTATATGGTTCATTCGTGTTAGAACCCTGCTGTTCTTGATTCGCTTCGTCTTTTGGCTGACTAGCTATTTTTTCATTCGTTGAGCATGCTGTTAATAAAAGTGCGGCTGCGAATGGTGCAACCCATTTCATTGTAATTTTCATCTTTGTTCCTCTTTTCTTTTTTTAACCGGATAAGATTTACTAATGAATGGAATTTCATTGTAAGAATGCTGTTTGTTCATATAAACAGCCATGACGAAAAATACATTCGCTAAAAGCCCTAAGAAATCAAATAAAATTTCCGGTACCTCTCGTTCTTCACTAACTTTATGTAAA
Source organism: Solibacillus cecembensis (assembly GCF_050272495.1). Lineage (NCBI taxonomy): Bacteria > Bacillati > Bacillota > Bacilli > Caryophanales > Caryophanaceae > Solibacillus > Solibacillus cecembensis. The sequence goes on from NZ_JBNNMF010000029.1 coordinate 17,505, forward strand.
GCGCGATATGATTTTTTCGCTTCACTTCGGCAAATATGAAGCCTTGCAGCACTTTCTATTCCCTGTGGTAATAAAAATTGTCGAATAACTTCTTCAACATGACTGACATAAAAATCATAGCGACCACTCAACCAATTTAAATCATCTTCAGTAATAGCTAGTTTCCCTCGCACAGAACCATTTACATGATAAGCAAGTGGCTGAATAATTTGCAAGTCTTCTAAAACAATAGCGCCTTTATCATCCTCCACTAATGTCGGTAAGACAGCACCAATCCTGGTCGTCAGCGAATCTGTTCGGATTTCATAATCCACTAAAGAAATTTTCTCACGCATAAACGGATAGCATGAATAACGAATATCCTTTTTCAATGAAAGTACCTCACTTGCTTTCTAATTTTTTTTAACAGAAATCAATTACGCCTTGGCGTAATTGCGTCAGGATTTTGAATTGTGCTCGCACAATTAATTCCTTTCAAAATCCTTGACATCCGCCAGGGGCATTATCTTCATTCAGCCGGCATTTGGACGTCCTATGAGAAAAGGTATACTTGCGTTCATCTCGCTACTCATAAAGGTGAGCGTCTTCTGCTGAATGAAGATAAAAAAAATGCCCCCCAAGGAAATGGATGGCATCATAAATATCATAATAGAAAACTACGAATATTCCTGCCGCACATTCTCTTTAAATCCGAAGAGTATTTGTTACGATCAGAAAAAGCTTGGTGTCTTGGCTTTGCGCTTATCATACACGTGAAAATATTCCCGCTTTTTAGCAGTCTGTTTTCATCCATGTTCATCAGCGCTCACAGTTACGGATATAGCTTCGGATTTACACCGAATTCCCAATTTATGCTTATAGCACTTTTTCCTGCAAACTTATTAAATTTATAAACATACTGTACCATACGAAAGTTCACATGCAAATGAATTTTTAGTAATACTAATTTTTTAACACATCTGTTGATTTACCAACTTTTCTGTGAAAAACCGATAAAAAAAGAGTATTCTCGTGTAGATTAGCGTTGAGTTGGAAGACTAAAAGTATCTTTTATTAATCTCCACCCCCACCGCAGCTTGAGCAAGAACTACCAGACGAGCAACTACTTTCTGAGCTTCCCGACCCGCAACTCGTACAACTAGCTGAACTGTTGCTGCTTTCTTTCATATAACTAAAAAATTCATCATAATGAAAATAAGAAACCGATAGGAAAGGAACGAGCATTGCATTGTAATTTTGCTGACTCTTTCCTTTTTTCATCATTTCACGTATATCATTTTTATCATAATCTTTTACTTTATTTGCTGTTTTTTTCATGGAAGCAATCAGTGAGAGGACAACCGGCATAGACTTGCTATCACTCTTAAAATATCTTTCTATTAGTTCATTTTCTTGTAAATCTATAAATTCATCAATAATATTTGGATGTACAGGAAATCTGAAAAAACCTTTATAAAGATGGATGTTCTCCCTTCTTATGAAAAAAATCTCCGCATATAGCCAATCAAAAAATCCACGCAAATCAGGATCCGGCTCTACATTTACATTTGGATTATGATGAAGTGTTGCCCCTAAATACTTCTTCGAAAAGTCCTCATACTCACGGGTAAACATGAGCATCTCATGCCACAATTCATCGACTTTTTCGCTAAACATTGGCGATTCTTTTAATAGAGAGGTCAAAATAAAATAACGTTTTAAATCCAGAAGACGCCACCCATACTCATTTTCCTTTAACTTATTTTGTCTACTTACCCTATCTGCTACATTTTCCATATAACCTTTACTAAGGGATTGCTCCAAGTTGTCACTTAGCTTTTTTAATCCTTTAATTGACTTTATATCCAGTACTGTTGGAGATAAGCTAAATTTAAATGACCGTTTTTTACGTATAAATAAAATTAACCAAATAAAAACAACAAGCAGGAGTAACCATCCCATCTAATTCCCCCATTCCTATTTGAATATATTTTAATAGTGTTCATTCATTACAAGACGGTTGTTATCAAGTACGCCAAGGCATGTAACTAGTCCATTGAATTTCCCCAAAATTATTATGCATTGAGCTAGCCCCTTGTATATATCCCATAATCTTACCATGGTACCTTTAACAAAGACCACCAAAGCATACAATCACCCAAAAAGTCTATCTCCGCGTAACAAGAGGTATGAAAAAAGAAGCTTCCCAAAAGTTTACACAACTCATGAGAAACCTCAATTATAATCCTTTATGTTAGTCACCATACATACAAGCGTTGTCGGTGATTGGATTTATCCCTATAAAAGCAGAACCTAGCCTTTTTTATTTATCTTCAAGCAATTTTTTAGTCAACTAAACTCTAAAATATTTAAACCCTCGGATGCTTCTGGTGCTTCAAAAAATTTAGTAACATGAATAAACGTCTCTTCCGTGTCAAAAGTTGCTCTTTCGGGTTGTTCGTTACGCCTTTGTGCAATTTGGCGTAAGCATTGCTCATTATTTAAATTAAGGAAAATTAGTTGATGGTTTGCATTGACCTCTGACGCTATATCCAAAAACCATTTGCGCTGTTTTTGAGTGTTACCTGGAAAATCCATCACTACATCTGTACCAACACTTAATATGTTTTGGACATGCTTTTTCACCATCGGCTTGAGTTGTGCTGAGAATTTTAGGTAATCCTCAAATGATGTAATCTGATTGGGATAAAGAGATTCAAGCCAGTCATCCTCAGATAACAGTACTGCCTGTTTTTCTATAGCCAATTGTTTTGATTTAGTTGATTTCCCTGCTCCCATTTTTCCACAGAAGAAGTATAGAGTTCCTATGTTATTCATATTTTTATCCCCCGAGCTTATTTTTATTGGTTGTTGCCCCACCTTGTAAAATTATAACTTACTACCCAGATTATTATTAGTAGCAACTATGGATATTCTGATAGTACAAGAAAAGGATTAAATTGAAATGGAAGAATGAAAAAAACTTCCCAAAAGTTTACACAACTCATGAGAAGCCTCGATTTTAATCCTCTATGTTAGAAAACGTTAGCATTCCACTTCCATACAAGACCAGTCATATCAATGGTTTAAGCGACTTATTAAATCATGCCGCCCATAACACCCTCCTATGAAATTTCGTTACCACATCATCTTTCATACGGGATGAATCATTAGCAGCTATACAAATTTCAGGTTAGAGGTTTCACCGGAAGGTTTTACGATATTAAACACTGCGGACACTTCCCATAAATCTCAAACTTATGGGCTTCCACTTCATAGCCTGGAAGCTTTTCACCGAGCAGTTCCATTGGGCATACTGCCAGTTCCTTTACATTGCCACAATCACGGCAAATGAAATGGTGATGATGGTGATCCGACTCACAGTGCATGCGGAAATTTCGTTCGCCATTGAGCTCGGTCTCTTCTAAAATATCTAACTCTACAAATGTAGCTAAGTTGCGATAAATCGTGTCAAAACTCATTCCGGGGGAGTCTTTTTTTAATACTGCCAACAAATCACGGGCAGTCAAATATTTGTCCGTAGCTGCAAACATATCCAAGATTAATGCTCGTTTATCTGTCTTTTTATAGCCATTGTCCTTTAATATTTCCCACGCGCGCGTTTCATTCACAATACTTCTTCCCCTTTCGACTTCGTTGCCATTTTTAAAGTCAATTTCTTCAACATAATGACGATTAATAAAATGAAAATGGATGTGACCACAATTGTCCCACCTGGTGCTAAATTTAAATAGAACGCTGATACTAACCCAATAATGACAGCTAATTCACCAAATATAATTGAGTAAATAATCGCTTCTTTAAAGCCGCGCGCTATTCGCATAGCCGCTGCCACTGGTAATGTCATCAAGCTAGAAACGAGCAATATACCGACAATACGCATACTTGCCGCAATAACAAGTGCGACAACTACCATAAATAACAAGTGCACCCACTTTGCAGGCAAACCGCTTGCCTTCGCATATTCTTCATCAAATGACAGCACAAATAATTCCTTGAAAAATAAGCGTAAAAATAGCACAACAATAATCGCAATAGCCAACACAACATACAAGTCTTGGCGTGATACAGCCGACACCGAACCGAATAAATAACTCATTAAATCCGTGCTAAAGCCGCTCGCAAGTGAAATGAAAATTGCGCTTATCCCAATACCACCCGACATGATGATAGGAATCGCCAGCTCTTCATAATGCTTATATACGCGACGTAAACGCTCAATTAATATCGATCCACTCACCGATGCCACAATACCCAAATAAATCGGATTTAGTAACGCAAATGCCGCGACTGACTGACTTAAATATAGACTGCCTGCAATTCCTGCAAGCGTCACATGTGAAAGCGCATCGGCAATAAGGGATAGCCTTCGTACAACGATAAATACACCAAGTAATGGCGCAATAATCCCAATAATTAGCCCTGAGAAAAAGGCATTTTGTAAAAATTCATAGTTTAAAATTGCTTCAATCATCTGCCCACTCCTCTTAATGAATCTTTCGCACAGAGTGGCCGTACCATGCATCTATCTGCTCTTGCGAAATCGTATCAAAATCGTTTTTATAACCATGGAAATGAATTGTTTGATTTAAACACGCGACATGGCTAATGCGGTCTGACACAATATCTACATCATGTGTAACTAAAATCATTGTGATTTGGTGTTGAACATTTAAATGAGCGAGCATATCATAAAAAGCCTGCACGTTTTCGTGATCAATTCCAACAGTTGGCTCATCCAAAATTAATAGCTTTGGCTGCGCTACGAGTGCACGTGCAATAAAGACCCGTTGTTGTTGACCACCTGATAGTTGCCCAATGTTTCGTTTCGCAAAGGACTCCATTCCGACGTCGGCGAGTGCATGATATACAAGTTCATCTGCATTTTTCGGTAAACTTTTAAATAAACCTGTTTTTTTTGCTAAACCACTTTTCACAACTTCTTGTACAGTCGCTGGAAATCCTGAGTTAAACGCGTTGGATTTTTGTGAAACATAGCCAATCCATTCACGATGTTTAAAGTGATTCGCATTTTCACCAAACAGTTCAATTTCACCCGTCATTGGTTTTAATAATCCTAATATTAGTTTTAATAACGTCGACTTTCCCGAGCCATTTTGACCAAGTAATGCTAGAAAGTCGCCTTCTTCCACGCGCAATGAGATGTTTTTTAACACTTGCGTATATTCATATTGAAACGACACATTTTTCATTTCGATTAAAGGTTTTTTCATTTTCTTCGCTTCTTTCTAATTCAAAATCATTACGATTTACAAGGTGTTAGTATAATTTACTTTCCACAAGATGTAAAGGAAATAAACTTGAAAGGAATGCATGTTATGAATAAATTAGAATGGTTTGAGAATTTTCAACATATGGATGATCATGAACTACGGAAATTCGCTAAAAAAGAGGACTTAAAGTTTTCGATTGAGGAAATTCAACAGCTTCGTCTCATCTTTCAAAATGCTTCATTGACTTGGCTTTTTTCGGGTATCCCTGCTGCTGAATTAAAGAAAACAGAGTCCCTCATTGGCGAAAAACGGTTGAAAAAATTAAGAAAAGTCATTGGGCTATGATTGATTTTTTTGTCCATTGAAAAAGAGTATGGAAAACGATTAAGTACGTTTTCCATACTCTTATTCTATTGTTCGTTCTATTTAAATTATTACTCGATAGATTTATTTTCGCTTTTCACACATTCTTCGATACAAAGCTCAACACTTGCTAGCAAATCCCGCTGAGCCCAACCTGGTATCTTTCTATGTGCAATAGCGAGTTCGAATGACGCTGGGATATGAATAAATCCTGCCTGCACATTTTCTTCCTTGCTGGCATAGCGTAATCCTTCATACATAATATTATTACACAAATACGTACCCGCCGTATCTGAAATGGTCGCTGGCAAACCAGCTTCATTTAAGAGATTTACCATGGCGCGTATTGGCAATGTTGAAAAATAAGCCGCATCTTCACCCGCATGAATCGGTTCATCTACAAGAGCTACCCCTGCATTATCCGGTTCCCCGTCCTTTATATTAATCGCTATTCTTTCTGGTGTAATTTTCGTACGTCCTGCTGCTAGCCCAAGAGAAATAATAAGACTCGGTTGCACTTCTTCTAAGTACTTTAAAAATTGTACCGGTGATTTTTCAAAGTCTACACTTAAAATGCGTCCTTCCACTTGGTAATCCGAAAACACCTTTTCATGTAGTGCCTTTACAATTTCCATTGTTGGATTGATTGGGTTCGATAAAAATGGTTCGAACCCTGTTAATAATATTTTTTTCATTTATAGTTCCTCCTTGTTCGTTTATAAATCTTTAATAAGAGCTGTCATTGTGCGGTCTATCAACATTATCCCATTGGTTTTACTTTCCAATAAAACAGTAAAAATATACGTTTTTCCACTATCCCCCGTTACATAACCTGCCAATGTATACACATTCGTAATATAACCCGTTTTCGCAGTTATTTTTCCCTTTACATCGCTTGTTGTAAAGCGTTTGCGCAACGTCCCACCAACGAGACGCTCGTCATAACCTGCGACGGGAAGGGATTGATAAAATGTTTGAAAATACGATTTTTGCTGCACCTCATATAATAATGAAGACAAACCATTCGCTGTTAGACGGTTGCGATCGGATAAGCCTGAGCTGTCCGCCAATATCCAGGCATCCATTGGGATATTCAGCGACTCCCCATATTCCTCCATCACTCGTAACCCCGCCGCTAAATTACCCTTCGCTTTTTGTTGTTGTCCCATTGATTTCACCAATATATCCGCAATACTATTATTGCTGAGCTTCATAAAAGCAGGCAAAATCGCAGACAATGCACGAGATTTTTTCATATGAATAAATTTGGCATCCGCTGGTATTGGTGCTGTAATAATTTCACTATTCTTCGAGAATTGAATACCCGCCCTTTGAAGTGTTAGTTGCATTGCTTGTAGTGTATTTTTGGTTGGCTGTTGCAAGGTTACCCATTCTTTTTTGCTACTTCCCTGTGGTAAATCACCCGAAATAATAATGCGGTTTGTATTATAGGAGCGTTCTATTTTCATCGTATTTTTTTGGCCTTTTGCAACTGTTTTTGCTTGATTAGTAATCGTCATTCCACTTAGATTCGGAATAATTTCATAACTTGGCTTTACTCCCACTTTTCCCGCTGTTGCTGTAATAATAACTGTACTTGCATCAAAGTCTTGGTTTTGTGACATCGTAATGGCTGATGTCCTCGCACCGAAGTAGTACGTTTCATCGATTTTATCAACACCCGGTGGCAATGTATTTCCAGAAAAGTACGTATCATCTCCCACGATATCGCCATTAACTTTTTGAATGCCTTGATTTTTCAATGCGTTTGCAAATGCTAGAAAATCATCGTTATTTAACGTTGGATCCCCCGTTCCTTTTATGTATAGATTGCCATTTAGTTCTTTATTAATGATTACTCCGTCAATATATACATCTGTTGTAAAGCGATAATCTCCCCCTAAAACAGCAAGCGCGGCTGCACCTGTTAGTAATTTCATATTAGAAGCTGGGCGCATCAATTTTTCGCCATTATGTTCATAAATAATTGCCCCTGTTTGCATATCTCGTATTGTCACAGCTGCTTGATTATTCCCTAAACCTTGTGTAATCACCTCATCAATAGAAGCGAAAGATTGCAGTGGAAACGCCATGCATAATGTGATAAGCACAATCAATGAAACAATTTTTTTCAAACTTTCCCCTCCGTTTTAACTTGTATAGTTTTCAGTATATTCATTTTAATTCAATTATAGCAAACAGAGATTGAAATTTTACATGAAGGCGCGCAAAAAAGGGTTGGTCAACCACTAAATTTCCCCTTGTAATAAATTTATGTGGTCTTGCATGCTGTCGTTATATCACTTAAAAATTATGTTTGGGATGGCAAGTAGAGCGGGGTGAGGTCGCGGAAATGTCTATTAAATGAGTAAAATTGTCTATTAAAACTTAGTTTGTCTATTAACTGTATCAATTTGTCTAATAGCCGAAGTATTTTGTCTATTAATGCTAGTCAAATGGCGATTATTAAAGGGAAATTGTCTATTACCCTAAGTAATTTGTCTATTAACAACATTTTAATTAAAAAAGACAGTTTATTTCATTACAAATATCCAGAAGTCTTTAACAGTACCACCATTTTATGTCCCTTCCCCGTACGAAATACCATAATTACCCAAAACAATCCCCCTGCATTAAAATTTGCAGGAGGATTGTCATTAAACTTCCTTATTCAAAACTCTTTTTTCTCGCTTTAAACGCTGCTTCATCCCTCATTTGTTTTTCCATAATTTCGACTGAACGTTTTCGCCGTGCATTTTTTTCTTGTAAGTGTTCCAGTTCTTCAGGCATCGCGAACTCCATGCCAATTTCAGCCTCTTCCATATTTGCTTTCGTATTTTTAATCATCCTGCCAACACTAAGTGCATTATTCGCTTTGCTACTCATTTTTTGTATTTTTTGATTGTCCATTTGTTTCCCCTCCATAATTATTTTGAATTGCTTCATTAGTTTGTTTTGCTTTATTTAATTTATACGAAGGTAAATATGGACATTTTTGAAGTTCTCATAATTTGCACAGTTAGAAAAATCCTAGGGTTTCAACTGCCAATCAGATATCGAAAGGAATGATTGAAAAGTGTATCTTTATCACCCAAACATTTTTTCACATATTCACTTTGTACTTCCTACCAAAATTTATACGCTCAAAATACTGCACATCTTTGGCATTTTATGATTCAACTATAAAACCTTAATCAGCAATGTTGCAAAAGCTAAAGTATTAAAAAAGCTGAGTCTGCAAACTCAGCTTTTTATTTTGGTTGATTAGATTCATTGAAAAAGGTGCCCATTACATATTGAAGAAAACATGTTTCTGAGTCTATATCAATATCATCTTCAACATGAATGTTTAATCCTTGTATTTCGTTAGGTTGTTCTAAGTCGTTTTTCATCGATTGCCTCCGCGGTTGTATAGTTACGCCCTTTCACAAGATCCATTAATTCTCCCATTGAGCGGGGAAGTAATGACTGTTGTTGAATTAACCCCTCATGTAACATTGTTTCATAACATTTTACGAGCCATGGCTTTTCAATATGCGCTTTTACTAACAGTGCGTCATTTGAAAATAGCGCATCTCGTTGTCCTGAATAAAGTAATTGTCCTTTATGAAAGACGATAAAATGATCGGCCCATTCATAAATTAAATTGACTTGGTGCGTGGAATATAAAAATGTTCGCTCTCCATCATCAAGTTCATCTAAATACGTCGTAAGTTGATTTGAAAAATAGTAATCTAAACTGCTCGTTGGCTCATCTAAAATATAAATTTTTGGATCCATCGCATAAACGCCTGCAATCGTTACACGCTTCTTTTGTCCACCACTTAAAAAATGAATAGGGCGCTCGGTTAAGTCTTCAAGTTCTGTTAACTGTATGGCGCTTGAAACATTGTGCTCAATTTTTTCATATGGCCATTTTAAATTAATAGGTCCATATAAAATATCTTGTTTGACAGTAGAGGCAAATAACTGATTATCCGCCTCTTGAAAAATAAAGCCAACACGCTCTCGCAAGTTAATTAATTGTTTTTTTGAATAATGTAAGGTTTCATTTAAAAATTGAATTTCGCCATTAGTTGGTTTTTCAAGTCCGATGAGTAACTTAAAAAATGTTGATTTGCCTGAACCATTTTCACCGAGAATAGCAACTTTTTTTCCTTTTGGAATAGATAGTGAAAGTTCATGTAATGCCTTTGTACCATTGCTATATTGGAATGAGACATGATCAAATCTAAAAAAGCTTTCTGTCATAATCAAGACCTCCTTACAAAACAAGTATCGCTATACCAACTACGATAAAAATAATCGCTAGCCATGTTAACTTTTGATCCCATTCTTTGTCGATTAAAAATTGTTGTGGAATAATGAATTGTTCAATATTTCGTGCGGCCATCGCATACGACATCGCTTGATAACGGAAAAAAATTGATCGAAATAGAGCGTTAATGAGTAAGCTTAATGATTGAAAGCCTTTTTTGTATGTTCTGTACCCTAAACGAGCGTGCTGCGCTGTATAAATCTGCGCGACCATTTCTAAAAACAAAAAAATAAAGCGATACATGAGCTCGATTAATTCAATAATAATCGTTGGCACTTTTAATCTCGCAAGTACCGGGCTAATTTCATACATCGGTGTTGTTAATATTAAAAAATATAAGCAACTGGTCGCACTAATCGAAGTACAAAATATCGTAATTGCACGTATTCCATCGTTTGGTAAAATAAATAGTTGCATCGTAAAAAGCGAACCTTGCCATAAAACTGATGTAGGAACATCCTGTGTAAATGTAATAGATAGCACAATGGCGACCATCCCAGCCGAAATAAAACCAATTGGCGCAAGAAGTAATATGATATATGTTTTCCAAGGGATTTTTGCATAAAAGATAATGGCACCACTCATAAAGAACAGTGTCCAAACCGAATAATTATTATTTCGTAATAGTGTTGCTAACAATAACGTAATGAAACTAAACGCCATCTTTTGGCTAGCTGCTACTTTTTGTATCGCATTATGGCTCGCAATAAAATCAATTTTTAGCATGTTCTTTCGTATGCTTTCCACGCATAAAGCCGATGAAATAGCCTATAATTAGCGCGCCAATGACACCTTGTAAAACGAATAATAAGCTTTCGATTTCACCACTTGGTGGTTCCCAAATTGCACTAAACCAAGGCTCATAATCTGCTGCGATTTCTGTAATTGCTTCTTCAGCCTCACCATCAGCACCGCCAAATTCTGCATCTTGTAAAAATAAGAGTGGTAAAATGGCTAAAATGACAACGCCAATCAGTAAAAGTAAATTTTTCTTAAACATGTTAGCTCTCCTTTGGCTTTAAAATACGTAGTTGAACTAATTCTTTCATATTATATTTTTGTAAGAAGTTCATAATCATCACAGTTAATAACCCTTCACTAATTGCTAACGGAATTTGCGTTAATGCAAAGATGCTTGCGAATTTTTGGAATGAACCTAAAATACCACCAACTTCAGAAGGGAACGCTAATGCTAATTGAACAGATGTCATGACATATGTACCAAAATCACCAAGCATCGCCGCTAAAAATACAGCTACGCTAAATGATAATCCCCATTTTGTTGCTAATTTAAAAACTCCAACGGCAATAAATGGTCCAACTATCGCCATTGAGAAAATGTTCGCACCTAATGTTGTAAGACCTCCATGTGCAAGTAGAATCGATTGAAATAGTAAAACGATTGATCCAAGTACACTCATAACAAATGGTCCAAATAAAATAGAACCTAATCCAACCCCAGTTGGATGGGAACAGCTACCTGTTACCGATGGAATTTTTAATGCGGATAAAACAAATGTAAATGCACCTGATAAAGCAAGTAGTAGTTTGCTTTCTGGGTTTTCTTTTACGACTATGCGAATGACTTGAAGCCCCTTCATAAGAAACGGTAGGCATAGTGCAAACCAGAAGATAGCCCAACCTATCGGTAAAAATCCTTCCATAATGTGCATGGCATGCGCTTGCTTTGGTATAAATAATAAAACGATACCGAAGTAAGCAAGTTTTGGTAATAATTGTTTCATGTTTTTACTCCTTTTTCATATTTGATGAAAAAGTGCATAAAAAAATACACTTTTTAAGAGTAAAAGTGCATCACAAAAACAAGCGCTTATTGCTTGTTTCACGCACCTATCCTCGTAGGTCTGAATCAATAAATTTTTGGTAGGTATCCTGACTTCTCTTCAACGTATTCCATGCCTTCCCACATAAAAAAATGCAGTGACGTAATATGTAATACTCCAAGTTACAGTTGCGGGACAGCACCAGAATCTCACTGGTTTCCCTATTAAGCTTAAAAAGCACCAAAAATCATTCAATTTTCATCATGTGAAAAATAGTATCACTGTAACTAATATTTGTCATCATTAATTTTTTGATTATTCTTTAAATAAATTGAATGAAATAAGAAAATTGGTAATTTACTTGTCAAATTTGAGAAGTATGTTCTCCCATAAACGCTTTTCTCTTCTGAATAGTGATAATTTTTAATTAATTGTTATTGTAAAAATGGAAATAAAATGATAAAGTTACGTTAATTTCATAATGAATGTAGTAAAGTGCTCTTATTTTGTAAGAGGTAAAAGGGAAATTAGTTAAAATCTAATGCTGCCCCCGCAACTGTAATAGCTGATGAAATTACAATCAATCACTGTCAAATTGATGGGAAGATGTAAAAGTAAAATGACGCTTTAGCCAGGAAACCTGCTTTGTTACAGCAACATGACTTTTCGGTGGGAGAAGGGCGGCGACAAATACAGTTTTTTGTATTCCATTACATATTTTTTAGGATGCCTAAGCCTATTTCTAGTTCTTACTGGAAATAGGCTTTTTTTGTTTAGGGGTATTTCGTGTGTTAGCACTTAATAAAACATTTTGAAGGAGAGTTATTTAGTGAAAAACTATGTAAAAACTCTAGTTTACGGTTTTTTATTAACTTTTTTACTTGTAGGTTGCTCTAGTGAAGAACCTGCTGAGGTAAATGCAAATAAAGAATCGACTGGAACATCACAAGCAAATGAAAATGTGAATGAAGAGGCAAATGAGATTACTTTCACAGATACAACAGGAAAAGAAATTACACTATCTTTACCAGTAACAAAGGCTGTTGTTATTAACCGTAATACAGCAGAAGCTATTACATTACTGGGTGCACAAGACGCGATTATCGCAACAGGTGACAATACAATTAAAAATAACGGCTATTTAGGGTTAAATGATTTACCAGATGTGGGGAAAACAGACGAACTAAATATTGAATCGATTTTATCTTTAAAACCTGAAGTTGTCTTTACATTTACAAATCGTCCAGATAATACGCTTGAGGAAAAATTAGAACCTGTAGGAATTAAAGTGGTTCGTTTAAATAACTATTTAGCAGATCAAATGGATGAGGAACTACGTATATTAGCAAAAATTTTCGGAAAAGAAGATCGCGCTGAAGAGTACATTACGTGGAAGCAAAATATTGAACAAATATTAACACAACGTACAAAAGATATTCCAACAGACCAAAAGAAATCCGTATTAGCATTATCTGCTGGTGCACTCAATACAAATGGAAAATATAATATTTATCCAACGGCAACACTAGATGGACAAGCTGGTCCAGGGGAAGGTTTTGCCACTATTTTAGCAGGTGGTATTGATCCGACGCCAGATATTTTATGGGAGTCTACAAAGTCGTCTACAACTGTAAACGTTGAAGAAGAATTTGTCTTAACGGCAAATCCAGATGTCATTACGTTACATGGTAATTTCTTTGGGGGCTATGATGCAAAGGATGCAACAAGCTTTACTGGATTATTAGACAATGTTGTTACTAATACAGCGGTTAGCCAAATGACAGCCGGAAAAAATAAAGATGTTTATATGTTCTATACGAATTTCTTCGGTTCTGATAAAGGATTTATTGGTCGTTTACAATTAGGAAAATATTTATATCCAGATAGATTTGAAGATATTATTGTAGAAGATTACATTAAAGAGTATTTTGAAAACTGGTTAGGGGTTACAGCAAGTGGAATTTGGTTCCATGGTGCAAAATAGTTGGTTGAAACAAGGCAAATTGACTTCTCCAAAAGCTTGGATCGTATTAAGTTTATTAATCGTTTTATTAGCTGTTGCCGTATGCTATGCCTTGTTATCAGGCAGTGCAAATATCCCGGTTAAGCAGTTAATAGGTCTTGAACCGATGACGGATGAAATCAATCGATACATAATCAAAGAAATTCGAATGCCCCGAATTTTACTAGCAATTATAACAGGTATGTCTTTAGCCGTTGCAGGGGTTGTTATGCAGGTGTTATTGAAAAATCCATTAGCTAGTCCGTTTACATTAGGGGTTTCAAGTGGTGCCTCTTTTGGAGCTGCGTTAGCCATTGTTTTAGGAACGAGTATTTTCGGTATGGATTTAGTTGCCTCAGGTAAATGGCTCATTGCATTTAACGCCTTTTTCTTTGGATGTATCTCTGTTTTTATCGTTTATGGAATCGCCACAATTAAAAATGGATCAACGACCGTTTTATTATTAGCAGGTGTGGCAATCGGCAATTTATTCTCAGCGGGCGTTTCAGCAATGAAATATTTTTCAGATAACGAAGCATTAAAAAATCTAGTCGTTTGGCTTATGGGCGGTTTTTGGGGGGCAAGCTGGGAAGTCGTTTATATACTTGCTCCCTTATTAACAATTGGCTTATTGATTTTACTTCGTTTAAGTTGGAGTTTTAATTCTCTTAATGCAGGTGATGAAGTAGCAAAGACGTTAGGTGTTAATGTAAAGGTACTAAAAATCGGCAGTTTATTACTCGTTACATTACTCGCTTCAAGTTCTATTGCCTTTGTTGGTATTATTGGGTTTATTGGCTTAGTTGCACCGCATATAGGTCGCATACTCGTTGGTGTAGACTATCGTTTTTTAATTCCGGTTTCTAGTCTACTAGGTGCTTTGATATTACTAGTAAGTGATACGGTAGCAAGAACTATACTTGCTCCGATTGAGATCCCAGTTGGAATTATAACATCTTGTATTGGTGCGCCATTTTTCATCTATATTCTATTACAAAAGAAAAAGGATTATTGGGGGTAAAATCGTTGTTACACGTACAAAATCTATCATTCTCTGCGGGGAAAAAGCAAATTTTACATGACTTGAATTTAACATTATCACATGGAAAATTTGTGGCGATTATTGGACCAAATGGTGCCGGAAAATCAACGTTTCTTAAATGTTTAGCAGCTGTAACAAAGCCTACATCTGGCACGATTTCAATTGACGGTGTTCTTTTAAATTACTTGAAGGGTGAGGATCGTGCAAAAAAAATTGGATACGTCCCACAACATTTTTTACAAAGCTTTCCGATGACGGTTCAAGAATACGTCATGCTTGGGCGAAAGCCGTATATTAAATGGAATGTCACGGATTTAGATCAACAAGTGGTGAATGAGACGTTACAGTATTTAAAGTTAGAGAGTTTACAACAGAATTATGTCGATGAATTGAGTGGCGGAGAGCGCCAAAGAACATCGATAGCCCGTGCATTAGTGCAACAACCAACTATTTTAATGCTTGATGAACCAATTTCTGCATTAGATATCAAACATCAAATTCAAGTATTAAATTCAATCAAACAATTGGCAAATGAAAATCGTTTAGTCATTGTCGTACTGCATGATTTGGAACTGGCGTCTAGGTATTCAGATTATGTCGTATTAATGAATCAAGGTAAAATTTATAAAGTAGGTAGTCCTTCTGAAGTCATTACTAAACAAAGTTTACGTGATGTTTATGATGTGCATGCAAAAGTTCATCCAACCGAATTTGGGCTATCTATTACAGTGATAGAAGCCGTTTAAAACTGAAATGTCCTGTACTGCAAATTTTGTGGTTCAGGGCTTTTATTTTAAAGAAGAACAATTGGAACTTTATACGGACTTAGTGTTGGACAAGGAGAATAGCAATTAATTATGGTAAAAGCAGTCAAATAAAAATATGAATCAAAATAACATTAGACACTTGTCATTTTGATCCATATTCTCATTAGTTCGATATAAAAATCATGTCTTACTGTGCAACATAATGGACACGTTGCCTAACTTCTCATCTGAACATTTTACTTTGTATTAATCGTCACGGTCTTCATTGTTGTGAAAAACTCTTTTGCAGCCTGACCTTGTTCACGGGCGCCAGTACTTGAATTTTTCACGCCACCAAATGGCGCTTGAGGCTCTGCTCCACCTGTTTCATCATTTACTTGAACAAGGCCTACCTCACTACGGTTGATAAAATCAAATGCTTTTTGAATATTACTTGTATAAATAGAGGCACTTAAACCAAACTGTGAATCATTCGATAATTGAAGGGCTTCCTCATAATCTTTTACCTTTATGACAGCTAAAACTGGTCCAAAAACTTCTTCGTGTGCAATCGCCATGTCATGCGTTACATTTGTGAAAATCGTTGGATCAATGAAGTATCCTTCCGACTGCCCCTCTGTAGGACCACCGCCAAACACTAGTTGTGCCCCATCAGTTTTTGCTTTTTCAATAGCAGCTAAAATATTGTCATATTGCCCTTTAGATGAAACAGGACCCATCGTAACACCAACTTCAATTTTTTGTGCTTCTACAATTAATTGCTCTAAAACTTTTTCATAAACAGCTTCTTCAACGTATACTCGACTAGTAGCAGTACAACGCTGGCCTGTTTGTTTCATCGCACCTTCAATTGTCAACTTGGCTGCTATATTTAAATCCGCGTCCGCCAAAATAATGGCCGCATTTTTTCCACCTAGCTCTAGTTGGATTTTTTTATTCGTATGACCTGCTGTATTTAAAATATTTTGCCCTACACCATTAGAACCAGTGAATGTAATCGCTTTAACTTCAGGAGCTTCAAGTAAAACTTGTCCCACACTTGAGCCTCGCCCTTGCACAATATTTAATACATTTTTCGGCATGCCTGCTTGTTCAAACAGTTCACCAATGAGCTTTCCTGTTAAAGCTGCTTCAATAGAAGGTTTCCAAACAACGGTATTGCCATACACTAATGCTGGTGCTATTTTCCACAATGGGATAGCAACAGGGAAGTTCCATGGCGTAATCGCTGCGACAACACCAAGTGGTACGCGCATGGAGTACAATATTTTTGTTTCACTCGCAGAAGGTAATACTTCACCCGTGGCACGCATTCCTTCTTGTGCGAAATAACGTAAAATGGAAGCACCACGTTTCACTTCACCAATCATTTCGTTTTTAGTTTTACCCATTTCACGTGAAGCCGTTTCAGCCACGATATCGATATTTTGTTCAAGTAAATCTGCCGTGACACGTAATATTTCTCCACGCGCTACCGGAGATGTATTTTTCCAATTTTCAAATGAGGCATGTGCTGCTACAACAACCGCTTTTGTTTCATCAGTCGTTATCAGCTCTATCTGACCGACACATTCAGATGGCTTTGCTGGATTAAATTGCTCTCGGATTGCTCTTGTAATGATTGCCATAAAACCCCTCCTTATATTGATACTATTTTCAACCCTATTTCTCTACAATTGTTTTACGTACATATTCAAATGTTTCATCTAAAATGCGTAACATTTCATCTAATTCTGCTTTCGATAAAATTAGAGGTGGTGAGAATACAACTGTATCTTGATCATACGTGACCGTTCGTAAAATTAAACCGCGTTTCATCGTTTCTTGTACGAAAATTGGGCTTAATGGTGTCTCGAATAATTCCCCTGTTTCACGGCTCTTTACTAATTCAATCGCGCCGAGTAAACCTATCGTACGAACGCAACCGATAAAGCTATATTTTGATTGTAGCGCTCTAAAGCCTTCTAACAACGCTTCACCCATTTTTGCAGCGTTTTCTACAAGGTTTTCACGCTCGATTATTTCAATATTTTTCAGCCCAACTTGACAGGCCAGTGCGTGTCCACTGTACGTATAACCGTGCATTAATGTACCTTTTGATAAAGTACAGAAATCTTGATGAAGCTTTTCTGAGATTACTACACCACCAAGCTGTGCATAGCCACTTGATACACCTTTAGCAAACGACATCATATCCGGTACCACATCATAATGCTCCATACCGAAAAATTTACCTGTACGACCAAAGCCTGTAATCACTTCATCTGCAATGAATAAAATACCGTACTCATCACAAATTTCACGCACTTCTTTAAAATAGCCTTGTTGTGGGATGTTCACACCACCGGCACCTTGAATTGGCTCTGACACAAAGGCTGCTACTGTTTCTGGTCCCAGCGCTTCAATCGTTTCACGTAAATTACGCGCGGATTGATTGTATACATAGTGGAAATCGGGTGCATGCGAGTTCGTAAAGTCACGAAACGCTTGTAAACCTGTCGCACTTGTAGCACCCATGGCTACACCGTGGTAAGATTGCGTACGTGAAATAATTTTTTGGCGCTTTGGTTGCCCTTTTAGTAACCAATAGTGACGTGCCAATTTAATCGCTGTATCGTTTGATTCTGAACCACCTGAAGTGAAAAATACTGAATTTAAATCGCCAGGAGCTAAAGAAGCAATTTTAGTCGCTAAACGAATTGCTGGTTCGTTGCTAAATGTCGCAAAACATGAACTGAATGCTAATTTAGCCATTTGTTCTTTGGCTACTTCCGCAATTTCTTCACGACCATGACCGACGTTTACATTCCATAAAGAAGACATACCGTCAATATATGTATTGCCTTCAATGTCTTTTAAATAAATCCCTTTACCTTCTGTGAAAATCGCAGCAGGTCCTTGTGTTTGTTGCTGTTCAATGGATGTAGTTGGATGTAGAAAATGCTTCTGATCTAATACCTTTAGCTCTTCTTTTAGTTTAATTGTCATAAATACCAACCTCTTTCCCTTAATAGTTTTATACACTTTATTAAAAGCAATTTCCGTGCCAACTACTAAGAAAACAAAAAAAGAAACACTTTTATTTAAAGTTGTTTCTTCTTTCGATCTAAAGGCTAATGCATTTAGTCATTTCAATTATTTTAGAATCTTTTCCAAAGCCATGTGCATTTCACTTTCGCAACTCTCATGCATAAACGCACAATTGATGCAAAATCGCATCATTAATCCTCGTATGTAACGTGGCGTGTTAATTGATATTTTTGTATTTTCCTTACTAAAGTCGATTGATTACAGCCTAGTGTTTTTGCGGCTTGGCGTATACTTGTATGTTCAGACAAGGCTTGCTTAATCATTAACTTTTCAAATGCTTCTACTTGCTCCTTCAATGTACCGCTTGAAAACGGCGACACTGTGGGTTCTCGTAAAGAGGGTTCAAAATCAATCTGCTCCGAATTTTTCACCATAACAGGATTACTATCTAATTCCTCTTGCACGTTATTTATTGTTATTTCAGGTTGAGTTGTTAATAGGCACATACGCTCCACCGTATTTTTTATTTGGCGAACATTGCCTGGCCAATCGTATCTTTCTAATAATTTCAAGGCAGATGATTCAATTGTCCGATAGATTCCATACTTCTCTTCAATTAAAGTTAAAAAATGATTGACCATCGGAATAATGTCTTCGCGTCGTTGCCTTAATGACGGGATTTCAATCGGAATAATATTTAAACGGTAATATAAATCCTCACGAAAACTACCTTGTCGAACCATTTCTGCTAAATTTCGATTCGTCGCTGCAATAATACGAACATCAATGGCAATCGGCTTACCGCTCCCGATACGTTGCACTTCGGATTCTTGTAGCACGCGCAATAATTTCGCCTGCATGAGCAATGGCATTTCACCAATTTCATCTAAAAAAACAGTTCCCCCCGATGCAATTTCAAAGAGTCCAGCTTTTCCACCTTTTACCGCTCCTGTAAATGCCCCTGCCTCATAGCCAAAAAGCTCTGATTCTAGTAATGTTTCTGGAATAGCACTACAGTTAATCGTTAATATTTGCTTATGGCTACGTCTACTATATGCATGAATAAGCTTTGTAATTTCTTCCTTCCCTACGCCCGATTCGCCACCAATCAATACAGTAGAATCTACTTCTGCAATTCTCATAACACGTTCCACGACTTGTCTCATAGCAGGCGACACGGCTATTAAACTACTTTTTATAAACTCTTCAGTTTGCAACGTTTGCAGTTTACTTTTAAAATTTTTATTTTGAACTTCTAATTTTTTTACTTCTTTTTCTAAGCGATTTAGTTGCGTCATATCGCGTGTAATCGCTACTACATATTGCAACTGAAAATCTTCATCAAAAATCGGATTTCCTGTAACTAACAGGCATTTCCCGTTAATGAATGTTTGCAAAATCGTTACTTTTTCTTGTGATTCGATTACTTTCATCGATATAGAATCACTCATTAACCCTTCATTGATAACGTCTTTTGCGTATCTTCCCATTAAATCCATACCGACTATTTCAATATCTATTTCATTTTGAAATAAGATTTTGCCTTGACCGTCACAAATCGTAATGCCATCTGAAATGGAGTTTAAAACTTTAGACGATAACGGGTTCATAAAATCAATATCGCTAAATTGCTTCATTGGTCTTACATAAAATAAGTTCTCTTGCATCGATTCTAATACATGCACAAAATTGCCATTTACTTCAAATGTTTCTTTCCCCTTACGATACTCGTTTACTATTTTTTCAATTAGTTCGTTTGGTAGGTCGCTTTTTACAATTAACTCCTGATTTTTGACAACAAAAAATTGTTCTTCTTTATATTGTACTTTTGTCGACATATAGATCGCCTCCTCTCAAAACTTAAATACCCTTAGATAGCATGATGCTATCTAAGGGTATTCCTCATTCTATTTACAGTTCTACTCCGATGCGAATTTTTCCTCTATTCGCTCGATTTGCTCTGTCTTTTTTGAAGCTAATTTACCTAGAATAAAGAACAACAAAATAGAGCCCACTACTACAATCGAACTTAAGTAGAACTGTGTACGTAAAGATTCAATTAATACTTGGCAGAAATAAATGAGGACTAAAATGCCAATTGTTATATACGATAAACCTGGGAATAACCACATTTTTATCGCTAATGGCTCAGTCGTTTGTAAATCATAAGAACGGCGGAATCGAATTTGTGAAATGGCGATAAAAATATAAACAACAATCATTAAGCCTCCCACACAGTTCCCTAAAAAGTAGAAAATAACTTCAGGTGAGACAAAGTATAGTAAAGAACAAACATATGCGACTACCGTACTGCCAAGAATAGCCGGCACTGGTGCTCCCCGTCGATTTTTAATTTGTGAGAATACTTTTGGTGCGTTACCTTGGCGTGACATTTCAAGTAACATCCGTGAACTCGTATAAAGTGCCGAATTCAACACCGAAATAAGGGATACAAAAATGACGATTTGAATAATTTGAGCTGCAATTGGAAGCCCAGCCATCGATAATATATTTGCATACGGCGCTGCGAGCATTGTTGAATCGTTCCACGGTAAAATCATGATCATGATTGCTACCGAACCAACGAAAAATAATCCCAGTCGGAATACGACATTTTTGATCGCACGAACAATATTTTTCGCTGGGTTTTCAGACTCTGCTGCTGCAATAGCTGCAACTTCAGCACCACAAATAGAAAAGATTACAAATACAATTGCTGTAAATATCGGAATAATACCATTTGGCGCAAAGGCACCAAACTCTGTTAGAATACCAAATCCTTTTGGCTCATAGTTTGGCCAAATTCCTAAAACCATCGCTGTACCGACAACTAAAAATGCAATAATTGCGGTTACTTTAATAAATGATATCCAGTATTCAAATTCACCGAATGATTTAACAGAATAAATATTAATAATCGTCATTAATAATGTAATACCTACACCACCAACCCAAACTGGGATGAATGGAAACCAATTATGCAACATGCCACCAATAAGAGCAGCTTCTAATCCGACAATAAATACCCAGCTTGCCCAATACAACCAACCTACTGTAAAGCCTGCCCACGGCCCAATATATTTTTCCGCATAAGAAGCAAAAGAACCGAGCTCAGCCGAACTACCAGATTTTCTTCCTAAAACCATTTCTCCAGATGCCATTTCTCCAACCATCTGCATGATTAAAACGATGAGTAAACAGGCAATCGCATATGATACAACCGCTGCTGGACCTGTACTTAAAATATTTTTCCCTGTACCAACAAATAGCCCTGTACCAATAACTCCTCCAATAGATATCATCGTAATATGCCGTGTTTTTAGTGACTTTTGCAAAGTTCCCATTCAACCACTCCTTAAGTTTTGATTGTTGACATTACTTGCCCCTTCCAAATCAATATGCAACAGCGTCATTATGGTTAGATTTTTTTGAGCCTAGTCGAAAAGCTCTCTTAAAAATCCATGTCCTCAAAACTTAATCAAGCAATTTTAATGCCAAAGCCAAATTAATGTGACAAAAAAGAGAAAGTTTAGCCTTTTTAGATTTCACGTCTACTTTCTCGTTAATAGGCGTGGTGAATTTTAGCATTTTTGATTCAAAATTGCATCACTACAATTATAAATGCATCACATTATCCGTAAGCTCGATTGAATGAGCTTACAATATTCATTTCTTCTCTATACTTCGCCACTGTACGTCTTGAAATTTGAATACCTTCCGCACATAGTATATTAGTAATTTGTTGATCAGCTAATGGTTTGTGTTTGTCTTCCGTTTCAATCAGTTGTTTTAATCGTTTTTTAATATGCATGATTGAATCGATTTTCCCAGAACTATTCACGAGTCCTTTTGTAAATAAAGATTGTAAAGCATAAATACCATGTGGGACTTGTACAAATTTCCCGCGAATCGCACGACTAACAGTTGATTCGTGAACTCCTAACACATCGGCTAGATCTTTTAAACGCATCGGCTTTATTGCCTCTAGCCCCGTTGTAAAAAAATCCTCCTGCAGCTGTATTAACCATCTTGCTAATCCGTAAAGTGTTTTATCACGTTGTTCGATTCCTTGTAGTAACACAAGCGCATCGTTCATTGTCTTTTGATAGTACTCTTTATAATCTGAATCATTTTTGAGCAATGCTACATATTCTTCATCAATTGAAATAGCGGGTAAATAGTGACGATTTAATTTAACAATCCACTCCCCACTCATTTCCTTTATTTCTATATCCGGAATGACATATGGCGTCGTTTCGAATTGATTTCCAGGCATCACAGGTTTTAGTTTTTTAATATATTGAATCGTTTCCTTCACTTCTGCTAGAGGCATTTTATATTTTTTACTGAGTTGTTTCATGGCTTGCGCAGCTACTAACTCTAAATCCGAAAGTATAAATTGTGAGGCCATTTTAGGTGCAAATAAGTCAAAATCTATTTGTATTAGTAAATACTCTTGATAACTACGTGCACCTACCCCAACTGGCTCAAAAGTTTGCAGTAAATCCAATATCACCTCTACATGAAATAGGGTCGTTTTAAATTTTTCCGCTACGACTTCTAATGGAACATCTAAAAATAATCGATTATCTAAAGATTGAATTAAAAATTTTAAAATTCTTAAATCAATCACAGATAGGTTTTTATGCATCGGCACTTGTTCTAATAAATATTGCTCGTAGCTTTCTTTTTGAGCAAGCTTCATCTCAATCATATTGAAATCTTCATTTTTAGATGCCGAATGTTGTGGTGAAAATGCTTTGAAATCACAACCGGCTAATTTCATGATTTCCTCATATTGACTTTTAGCTTTTGCATCTGTCACGACTAATAATGGGTTTTCATTTGCTTTTTCATAAATATATTGTTCTAGTTCATTAATTGAATATTGTAGTATTTCTAAATGTTGCACAAGTTGTGTCGTCAATATTTGTGTCGTCAATATTTGTGTTACTTTTTGTGTAGTATTAATTGTCATTTGCATACCCACACCCCCAGAAACCTTTTTTTCTACATATTAACACTTTTATTCTCTAATTTACCAATTTTAATAAAACTATTTTAATATTCAAAAAACAATTGACTAATTGTGGAATATGCGATTAAAATACACATATATAATAATAGTTATTACAATACGGTAAAATAGGAGGGTTAATTTTATGTTTCAATTACCAACTGTACAGTTTACAAAAGAGCAAGAACAATTTCGCTTAGAAGTTCGCGAATTTTTACAAGAAGAAATCGCAAAGGGTACATTCATACCAAAATGTGATTCATGGTTAAGCGGGGATGACCCATCATTTTCAAGATTAATCGGGCAAAAAGGTTGGATTGGTATTACTTGGCCAAAGAAATATGGTGGGCAAGAGCGCAGTACAATCGACCGTTACATTTTAACTGAGGAATTTTTAGCTAGTGGTGCACCTGTTGCAGCTCATTGGTTTGCTGATCGTCAAACCGGCCCTCTTCTTTTACGTTATGGGACAGAAGAGCAGCGAGAATTGTTCTTACCGCAAATCATTAAAGGTGATTGCTACTTTGGAATTGGTTTAAGTGAACCAAATAGTGGCTCTGACCTCGCCTCCGTCAGTACACGCGCTGAAAAAGTGGAAGGCGGCTGGCTTGTAAATGGACAAAAGATATGGACGAGTAACGCGCACATTTGTAACTATATGGTCACTTTAGTGCGAACAAGTCCTTTTGATGGAAAAAGTAAACATGCTGGACTTAGTCAGCTCATCGTCGATTTACATGCAGATGGTATTACGATTGTGCCAATTAAATTTTTAACAGGCGAATCCCATTACAATGAAGTGTTCTTTGACAATGTTTTTGTACCTGACAATATGGTTGTAGGAGAAATAGGTAACGGGTGGACACAAGGTCTTGCCGAACTAGCCTATGAGCGTAGTGGTCCAGAACGTATTTTAAGCACATTTCCATTAATTGATGAGCTCATTCAAGAGCTAAAACGCCAAAACAATTCTGAAGGGTTAAAGCAAGCATCTAAAGTTGTTTCAAGATTATGGGCGCTTCGTAACCTATCGATTGGAGTAGCACAATTATTAGAATCAGGTGACAGTGAGAACGTGGCCATTCCTGCTGCCCTTGTAAAAGCACTTGGTACGAAATTCGAGCAAAGCATTCCTGAAATCACGCGGCTTTTAGTGCAAACGTATCCAACGCTAGATGCCACGCGGAAAATTGATCGCTTCATGGCAGAGTCCATTTTACATGCACCTGGCTTTACAATTCGCGGTGGAACTTCGGAAGTACTTTATGGTGTAGTAGCGAAAGGGGTTGTAACACAATGAGTGAAATGAAAGATATGATTTTAGATGTTGTAGAACGTATGTTAAAAGAAAATGTGGATAAAGATTTAGTAGATATAATTGAGCAAGGCAAATGGGCATCAAACTTATGGGGTTTATTAGAAGAAAACGGTATGACGATGGTTGCCACTTCTGAAGCGAACGGCGGTGCAGGTGGTGATTTGGAAGATTTACTAAATATCGTGCGGTTAACAGGAAAATATGCTGCCCCTATTCCATTTTCAGAAACAACATTCGCTAACTATTTACTTGAACAAACGAACTTACATGTGGCGAATGGTTTAGCGACGTATATGCTTTCTAATACTCAAGCATTTGTATTAGAAGACGGCAAATTATCGGGTGAAGCGATTCATGTACCTTGGGCGCGTCATACAAAGCATTTCGTAACATTAGCCAATAGTGTGGATGGCATCCATTTGGTAGAAATCGATTTAGGGCAAGCTGAAATTACTCATTATGCGAACTTAGCGGGCGAACCACGTGATACGGTAAAGTTTCAGAATGCGATTGTTTCACAAGTATCTGCCACGTTATCCTTTGATGAAATTGGTACGATGACAACTCTTGAAACTGCCTTTCAATTAGCAAGCATGACGGGTGCCATTGATAAAATCAACGACTTAACCGTTCAATATACGAAAGAACGCGAACAATTCGGGCGCCCGATTCATCGTTTCCAGCTCGTTCAGCAACATATTGTGAACTTAGCAGGTGAAACGGCGATTGCTTTAGCAGCATTTAATAACATTACGGATGCACTTCTGAACAATCATCAAAATAACGAAGTAGCTTATGCACGTATTCGTTTTGAAGAAGCTATTCAAGCAGTAGCAACGATTTCACATCAAGTACATGCTGCAATTGGTACGACACACGAACATGCCCTGCATCAATATACACGTAGACTTTGGGCATGGCGCGATGAGGGCGCGAACACTTCCTATTGGACGGATGTTGTGGCAACACAGCTTTTAGAAAATAGCGGTGATCGTTTATGGGACTACTTAACTGATACAAAAAATACGGTAATTAAATTATAGGGGGAATTACAATGGCTGATTTACTATTTGAAGTGAAAGATCATATTGCAACAATTACGTTAAACCGACCGGAAGCGTATAATGCCTTCAGTGAAGAAATGATTGCAGAATGGATTAAAGCACTCGAAACGGTTCGTGATTCGGATGATATTCGTGTCGTTATCGTAAAAGGTAACGGCAAATCATTTTGTGCAGGTGGCGATATTAAAGCGATGCAAGCAGGTGAAGGTTTCTTCAAAAGTGAAGAGGACATTTCTTCTACTGGCTTAGCACGAAAAAATTCACTGTGGAAAAAGATTCAACGTATTCCCCTTCTTCTTGAAGAAATTGATAAGCCTGTCATTGCACAAGTTCACGGCTTTGCTATGGGTGCGGGTTTGGATATGGCGTTAATGTGTGATATTCGCATTACAGCAAAGTCAACGAAGATTTCAGAAAGTTACATTAATGTGGCGATCGTGCCAGGTGACGGTGGTGCTTACTATTTACCGAAATTAATCGGGATCGACCAAGCATTAGACATGTTTTGGACTGCTCGTGTCTTAACTGCTGATGAAGCGAAAGATAAAGGTGTCGTTACATTTGTTGTGGAAGACGATGAACTAGAGGCATACACACTCAATTATGCAAAAGATTTAGCAAGCCGTCCTACAACGACATTACAATTTATTAAGCGTGCTGTCTACCAAAGTCAAAAGATGGATTTACGTTCTGCTCTTGACTATATTTCTTCACAAATGGCTATTGTAACCGAGTTAGATGATTTTAAAGAAGGCGTTAGTGCGGTCGTAGAAAAACGCAAACCTACTTATAATAGATGAGCAAAGGAGGAAGAACAGATGCAACCTCTTGAAAATATTCGAGTGTTAGATTTATCTCGTGTCTATGCTGCCCCCGCTGGCTCAATGATGCTAGCAGATTTAGGCGCAGAAGTAATTCGCGTAGAACATCCCGTCGGCTCAGATAGTATGCGTGACTGGGGTCCGTTTTTGAATGACCAAAGCACGTATTATTTATGTGCGAATCGCAATAAAAAATCGATCGTGCTAGATTTAAAAACGGAAGCAGGCAAAGTCCAATTTAAGGAACTTGTCAAAGATGCAGATATCGTACTCGAAAACTTTAAAACCGGCGATATGGCGCGCATGGGACTAAGTTATGGCGAGTTAAAGAAAATAAACCCGCGCATTATTCACTGCGCGGTAACTGGTTTTGGTCAAACAGGCCCCCTTGCTTATGAACCAGGATTTGACCCTGTCATTCAAGCAATGAGCGGGCTAATGAGTGTAACTGGCTCATCTGATGGTGAAGCAACAAAAGTGGGTGTCCCTATTGCCGATATTTTAACTTCTAATTACGTGGTCATTAGTATTTTAGCTGCACTGCGCATGCGTGATCAAACAAATGAAGGGCAATTTATTGATTTATCTCTACTTGATGTGCAAATGAGTAGCTTGGCGAATGTGGCGAGTGCTTATTTAAATACAGGCTTTTCTTCCGAGCGTTTAGGTAATCGCCATAATAATGTAGCACCTTATCAAGTATTTAACTGTTCAGATGGTCCATTAATGATATGCGCTGGATCAGACGGTCAGTTCCAAAAGCTTTGCACCATATTAGACCGTCAAGAATGGGCAAATGATACGCGATTTGTAACAAATACGTTACGTAAACAGCACGAGACGGAGCTTGTTGAGATGATTGCTGAATTGACGATAAAGAAAACGCGAGATGAATGGCTCGAATTATTACAACAATATAAGATTCCTGGTGGCCGTGTGAATACGATTGCTGAAGCACTAGAACAGCCTCAAATTCTCGCACGTGATATGATTGGCGAATTAGAGCACGAACAATATGGTAAAATCAAGTTCGTCAAAAATCCGTTACAGTTTTCTGACTTAAATATTCAATATAATTTAGCCCCTCCTACTTTAGGAGAACATACGAAAACTTTCCAGAAATCCACTCTTTCAAAATAAAGTGCGATATACTATAAGTAATTTATCATTTGAGTAGGTGACGTATTGAATCAAGAGACTTTCGAAAAAAACTACACCATGTCGTCGCTGCACAAAGCGATCAAAGTTTTAAAGGCATTTACGAAAGAAGAACCAAGCCTTTCTTTAACTGAGCTAAGTAAAAAGACGGGCATTAGTATTTCCAGTTTGCAACGCTTCGTTTCCACCTTTGTATACGAGGGATTTTTGCATAAAGAAGAGCTTACGAAACGCTATCAATTAGGGCATTCCCTGCTGTACTTAGGTAACTTAGTCAAGCAAGAATCGAGTCTAATCATTGTAGCTGACCCGTTACTAAAAAAGCTAAATGAAGAAATCGGCGAAAGTGTTTCTATGAGTATTATCGATGGATTAGAGAGACGGTGCATTTTAAACTATGATTCAACCTATCCACTATCCACGAAAATGTTTGTTGGAGACACTTCCCCTCTTTATGCAGGTGCGTCTTCTAAAATATTGCTCGCATTTATGCCACATCTTGAACAATATTTAGAAAATATAGTGCTTGAACCAATTACAAATCAGACAATCCTTTCTAAAGACTTACTGATTTCAGAATTACAACAAATTCGTTCTTTACGCTACGCCAAAAGTAATGGCGAACGTGTCCGAGGTGCATGCTCTGTTACGGCACCTATTTTAAATGCTTCTCATCAAATCATCGCCTCCGTAACCATTCTCATTCCGGAAGTACGGTACGCTGATTATGACGAACAACAATTAATCGATAGCATTACACGCACAGCATTGGAAATTGAAAATCAATTGTATTAATGACGCAATTACAGCACAAATCTCTTACTTAGAGTATTTGTGCTGTTTTTTCTATCCATAATACATAGTAAATTTTTCGTGATTCACTAAAGATCATTTTGAACTTTTCCAATTTGCACATTAAGTAACGTTATTGAATATGCTAGTAAAAACGCCTATTTTATTGCAAGCTGTTATACAATGAGGCATGAAAAGGAATGATGGAAAAGTGTATCCTTATTACACAAATAACTCTTTCGCGAATCCACTAAGCGCTTCTTACCGACAACCATACACGCAATATACTGCACCGATTCGGCATTTTATGACCCAACAACCAAGCTACAATCAGCAGCGTTGTATAAGTCAAACCGAAGCCGATTATATGGCGATGAATCGGTTACTGTGGCTGGAGCATGTTAACTGGACCCGAATGACGATTACTAGCATTGTCTTCCAGTTGCCCGATTTGCCATTTGTAGAGCAACGCCTTTTACAAAATGCAACCGATTTAGGCAATTGTCTCCGTCCTTTTTATGGCGACCAAATTGCAGATCATTATGCAAAGTTGATTCATGAACATTTAGTCATTGCAGCCGAGCTCGTGACAGCAGCTGCAAAAGGCGATGCAATTACAGCAGAGGTCAAAGAAAAAGCATGGTATAAAAATGCAGATGACATTGCCTTATTTTTGAGCAGCATTAATCCATACTTATCTTATGAAGCTTTACAAAAAATGCTTTATAAACATTTAGAGTTAACAAAAATTGAAGCTGTCACAATGATTCAACAAAAGTACAAGGAAGATGTTGCTGTTTTTGATGAAATTGAAGCCGAGGCATTGGCTATGTCGGATATGATTGCTTCAGCTATTGTCCAGCAGTTTTTTTATTTATTTAAATGTCCCTACATGTGTTGAAATTTTCCTGTAACATAATAAAAAGCTTCTAACCCTTCATGGGACTGACCCCCGTATATAAGACAGAGGTCAAAAAAGCATTTATCCAACCAGTTGTCGGTATTGAACCGGCGACTGGTTGTTTAATTTCGCTT
>NZ_JBNNMF010000030.1:0-41562 GCF_050272495.1 Solibacillus cecembensis
AAGCGAAATTAAACAACCAGTCGCCGGTTCAATACCGACAACTGGTTGGATAAATACTTTTTTGACCTCTGTCTTATATACGGGGGTCAGTCCCACATGGCGTTCCTGCTCTTTTTTATTCGCTATTCATACGCTATAATCGCATCCACGAATGTTTTCCCGTATTTCTCTAACTTACTTTCCCCAACACCGCTTACTTCTAAAAATTGCGTGCTCGTTTTCGGGCGACGTACACACATATCCTTCAGTGATTTATCTGAGAAGACGACGAATGGTGGAACCTTTTCTCGATCAGCAATTTCTTTACGAATTTTTCGTAACTCTTCAAATAGCGGATCATTTTCCTCAAAGACTGTTTTAATTGGCAACATCGCCTTACGTAGCACCTGTTGTTTCCCCATTAACACCGTTTTCCCCTCATCAGAAATAAATATCGTTGGGAATTGCCCATTACTCACTTGAATGAGCTTTTCAGCGATTAGAAACTCAATAAAGCTGGCAATTTCTTTTGCATTCATATGTCGTAAAATACCATACGTCGGCAACTTTTCAAAGCGAAACTCTAATACCTTTTTACTTCGAGAGCCTGCTAAAACAGACGCGGTTATTTGTTTACCGAATTTTTGACCCATGCGCACGATACAAGACAACACTTTTTGTGCATCCTCTGTGACATCCTGCTTCGGACGCTCATCCAAGCAATTCGCACAACGACCACAGTCCGAATGATTTTGCTCATCATCAAAATAATCTACTATATAGCGTTGTGAACATTGTTCTGTATGACAATAGTCAATCATTTTATGCAACTTTGTAAGCTCCATCGGAATTCTCGAACGATCCTGTGCCTGGTCGATTAAAAAGCGCTGTGTTTGTTCATCCGCTGACGCATACAGTAAAATGCATTCACTCGGGAGACCGTCACGCCCTGCACGCCCTGCTTCCTGATAATAGCTTTCGATATTGCGCGGCATATTGTAATGAAGGACAAAACGCACATTCGTCTTATTAATCCCCATACCAAAAGCGTTCGTCGCAACCATCATTTGCACTTCATCATTTAAAAAGCGGTTTTGCTCATATGTGCGGTCCTCTTCAGCCATCCCACCATGATATTTGGCCACCTTTATACCAGCACGTGCTAATAGCTCATAAACCGACTCAACCGATTTTCGTGTTGAGGCATAAATGATACCCGCTTCATTCGCATTATTTTTAATAAAACTTTTAATAAATGCTTCCTTATTTTCACCAAGCAATACGGAAAACTTTAAATTATCACGTTCGAAGCCTGTAATAAACGTGCTATGAAGTTCAATGCTTAATAATTCACGAATATCTTGGCCTACTTCTTTTGTTGCTGTAGCAGTTAGCGCAAGAATCGTCGGCTTATTGTCCCATAATGTCAGTAGCTTTTGAATCGTTCGGTAGCTCGGGCGGAAATCATGCCCCCATTGCGATATACAGTGTGCCTCGTCAATTGCAAGAATCGGCACTTGAATTTGAGCGAGTTCCTGACAAAACCGTTCATTTTCTAAACGCTCTGGTGCTATGTATAACAGCTTCACTTGCCCACTTCTCACACGGTACATCACATTTTGTACTTCCTCGAAACTTAACGAACTATTAATAAACGCCGCATCAATCCCACTGGACACAAGCATATCCACTTGGTCTTTCATTAGTGAGATAAGTGGTGAAATAACGATTGTTGTCCCATCCAAGCACAGTGCTGGGATTTGATAACACAATGATTTCCCGCCACCTGTTGGCATAATTACGAGTGTGTCATTACGATTTAAAACATTTTCGATTACGTTGGATTGTCCTGGACGAAATGCATCGTAGCCAAAATACGTTTTCAATTGTTGCAATGCAAGATTTAACATAGTACCTCCAGTAAAAAAACATAGTGAATTTATTATACTATTTTTTTAGCAAGGTTACGAACTAATTTAGTTTACATAATATAATTATGTAAACTAAATATTTTTATTCGTTCATTTTTAGTTATTCAAACAGTGTTTTAGTATAAGTACTAGCTTGAGTTAAGCATTGTTCATCTATCCCCGTTTCAATGCCCATTTGATGCAGCATCGAAACGACTTTTTCGGTTGCTACATTACCTGTTGCTCCTGGTGAAAATGGACAGCCCCCTAACCCGCCGATTGACGCATCAAATCTTTCAACACCAGCTTGTATAGCAGCCAAAATATTTGCCAGTGCCAAGCCATTTGTATCATGAAAATGGCCCACAAATACAGTCTGTGGGAAATCCTCTTTTAATTTCGTAAAACGCTCAAAAATAATTTTTGGATTTGCTTGCCCATTCGTATCACCAATTGAAATTTCATCTACCCCATGCCGGGCAAAATGACTTACAATTTTTTTTACTTGATCATAAGAAATGGCTCCTTCATAAGGACAGCTAAAACACATGGACACATAACCCCGGATAAATAGTCTCTCTTCTTTTGCCCGAGCAAACATTTCTGTGCACTCAGCTAATGATTCATCAATCGTTCGTCGAATATTTTTTTGATTGAACGTTTCCGATGCACCTACAAAAACAGCAATTTGTGGCACGTTATTTTGAATGGCCAGTTCAAGTGCCTTCAAATTCGGTGTTAACGCTAAAAAGGACAATCCTTGTTCCAAACTAAAACGTGCCATTTCCGTTGCATCCGCCATTTGTGGTACTGCCCTTGGATGCACAAATGAAGCGGTTTCAATCCGCTGCACCCCTGTTTTTTCTAATAGTTTAACAAGTTTTTGTTTTTTTTCAGTAGATACAAAAGTTGATTCATTTTGGAGCCCGTCACGCGGACCGACTTCGATGATTTCAATTTGCTTTGGAAAATGCATCTTGTCCCTCCTTTTGAAATTTGCTCAATTTTTTTTGTGAAAATCGGTGTCTTTAGTTGTTTATTACACATTAATTTGGTAAATCCTTTTTTCTTGGTGGCTATTTTAGTCTTTATCCTTTTAATATATAGTGTCGTATAATATGTATTTGTATTGTAAAGTTCAATATATATACAATGAGCTCCTTTTCACTTAAAATAATGATTAATCTAAAAAATCTAACAGTTTACTAGCGAAAAAATTTAGTTGTAGATCATGTACATATCCAAAAATAGACAGAGATAGGATGAGTGTTATGAAAAAAATTTATTTTGGCTGGTATATGGTATTAGCAGGATCTATTATGGTCGTATTGACAATGGGAATGCGTATGGGGATTGGACCATTTGTTGAGCCAATTATGACGGAGCTTGGCTACTCTCGAACGGCACTTTCAACAGTAATTGCAGTTGGCATGATTTTTTATGGGATCGGGATGCCAATTGCTGCTTATTTTTATGCGAAATTTAATGCGAAAGGCATGCTATTATTCGGTTTAGGTATCTTAATTTTATCTGTCCTGGGCACGATTTCTTTTGCGAACTACTGGCTTTTTATGCTAAATTACGGCATTTTAATGTCCATCGGTTTAGCTTGTTTAAGCAATATTGCGCTCTCTCCACTCATTAGTAAGTGGTTTATTCGCCAGCGTGGTAAAGCATTATTTTATCTTTCTACAGGTGGAATGGCTGGATTAGCTGTGATGACGCCCCTTTCTACTTTTTTAATCGATTCTTTCGGATGGAAAATGACTCTGGTCATTATTTCGGCGATGTTTGCTGTTCTCGTCATTCCAATGGCTTTTTTCATTATTAAAGAAAACGCTCCAGACGGCGCAGACTTAATACCTGGGCAAAAGCTTGCTAACAAAATTAACTTCGATAGTGGTGCTCGGATAACAGATGTTGTGAAAACATTACCGTTTTGGCAAATTGTTATCGGCTTATTTGCTTGTGGGTTTGGTATGAATTTACTTGGCTCTCACGGTGTACCGATGCTGATGAGTCATGGATTTGATGCGAAAACAGCTGCCTTTGGAATCGGCATGATTGGTTTTGTTGCGATATTTGGTTCGTTATTTTTAGCGCAACTGGCCGATCAATTTCCGCGCAAAAACTTACTCTTTATTGTGTATTTTGTTCGAGGGTTGGGCTTTATTTTTCTTGTCCTTTCCACAACGAACATGCAATTATTTACCGTTGCACTTTGTTGCGGCCTTGTTTGGTCGGGCTCGATTGCAATGTCTACTGCTTCTTTAGGTGATTATTACGGATTAAAATTACTGGGACCGCTTAATGCATGGGCATTTTTCATCGGACATCAAATTGGTGCAGCATTTGGTACATTTTTCGGTGGTTGGATATATGAAACGTACAATACGTATATCGTGTCATTTTCAATTGCCGGCGTTCTCTGCATTATCGCCAGTGTTGTGTGCTTCCTTCTACCAAAATCATTTACGATTAAAGTACCCGCTACATCGGTCATGAAATCATAAAAAAGCTGCGCGGTTTTGAGTTCACCGCGCAGCTTTTTCTTCTAACTAGGTTTAGCCGTCTGCCCGTAAATTCGACCTAGCTTTCACTCATAATCCCATGTGTAGTTTTGCTGCTTTCCACCTGAGCATCCTACTAATTGAACCTTCATTTGTGATTCATTAAAGACAAGTTCCTTACAATCAAACGATTTTTCTGTCCCCTCCATTTTTACACTGATTTTTTTATCCTGATGCTTCAAATAAAATATCGTTTGATCTACGGGTGACTTTAAGTTAATCGCAAGTACATGCTTGCGTAAAAACAGTTGCAATACAGTTTTTTGTTCCTCTATTGCCTCTTTTTGCAGCATAATCACTGGTGTTTTTTCATCCTCAATTTTCGACTCTTCAATTAAATTCGTTCCTATCACTTGATAGTGCTCTTGCTGTTTAATAATCGACAGACGTACTTCCCTTTTTTCTGCATCCACCCCATTGACAAAATAATAGACTCCTTCCTTTTTGGCCTCTTTTATTTCATACTTTTCAATCGGCTTCTTCACATATTGCAAGTATTCCAAAACATCATCTGACGCAACAAAGGGTTCTAGATTCTTTAAATTTTGTGCTTCAATTCCAGCATTCAATTGTGTTATGAACGTCATTGCAAAGTTTTTCAACTGATCCGGATTATAGGTGAAGATATTTTTTTCGTAAAAATTTGTAATCGGTGTTTCTGAACTTACGATTTCTGCCGTTTCCAACTGAGCATTTTTCTCAAAACGTTCCTGCCATTTTA
The DNA here is from genome assembly GCF_050272495.1 of Solibacillus cecembensis. Taxonomy (NCBI): domain Bacteria; kingdom Bacillati; phylum Bacillota; class Bacilli; order Caryophanales; family Caryophanaceae; genus Solibacillus; species Solibacillus cecembensis. The sequence continues at coordinate 5,181 of NZ_JBNNMF010000030.1, forward strand.
GTGGCTTCTCTATCGTTTCTTTTAATAAGTTTTCAATTGCTTCTTTTGGAGCGCGAGTGGAATCACTATCAGCTATATAATATTGCATTTCATTCGTTGTCACATTGACCCCGCCCACAATTGGTGTATCTACTAGCTCCATCACATGAAAATCATGGCTATTTCGCATACGAATGATGGCCAAATTATGCTGCACATCAATTCCTTCCACCCCTCCAATGAGCATCAATTGGTCATGAATCAGCACATTTGGATGATGCGAAACGTCACGCGCATTCGTTAAAATCCATTTATTACGTTCATCCTCCGCAATAACAAATCCCGTTGTTACACTATTTGTTGTATAAATTGACACTTGTGAATTATAAGTTGGTGGTGTTTCCTTTTCCTTACTCGGGAGCATTTGAGCAACCGACATATTTTCTTCTGGCTCTGAACAAGCTGCTAATAACAGCATTACACATAGTAATAGTAATAGTAATTTCTTCATTCCATTCTCCTTAACTATAAATATATTATGTAAACTAAAATTCTACTCATTTTTAGATTTTCATCACTATGTTAGTAAAGCATATTCTACTAAGTGTGACAATGGAGTTGCCGCGCTCGCCTTTTCTTTACAGTACGATTGTGTAATCCTCGTTAACTGAATTGCAATTAACACCGAATATTCCTCATAAGATTAATGTGAGTTATCTTATAAGAATTTGCTTCTAAAAAATACTTTTCTATAAAGGAGTAAATAGATGAGACAAATAATCGCACTTGGTGGTGGTTTTTCAATGGAACCGGATAATCCATTGTTAGATCTATATATATTGAAACAAGTAAATAAAGCAAAGCCACAAATTTGCTTTATCCGTACTGCAAGCGGAGACTCTGATAATTACATAGCAAGATTTTATAACTCTTTTAATCAACAAAATTGTACCCCTTCACACCTTTCGTTAACCAAATAACACCACATAATGCTATTGCAACTATAGCTGTTCCATTTTCCTTACTTGAAGTTCAAAAAAACGGACAATCTATTGGTTGAACTATTGATTATTTTAAATAATAAAAACCACTTCCCTGATTAGTATGCTGTCATCAAATATTTCTACAGATTTTGGGTCATACTAAAATTATCACTCCATTTATCAGGAATTTTAATTCCAAACTTGGAAAAGTGGGTTTATCACTACAATTAGGAGTGGGTAAAAATGATGATGAAAGGAAGTTATTTAAATGTTAAAACAATTAATGTTTACGCTTGTTGCTACATTTTTACTAGTTGTACCAAAGACTTATGCACACACGAACTTAGAATTAACAAATCCAACAGATGGTGCGACAGTCACAGAGGAATTACAAACGATTGAATTAAACTATTCAAGTAAAATTGAAGATGGCAGTTCCTTTAAAGTACTTGCAAGTGATGGTTCAGAAATGGCAATGGAATCGTTTGCAATAAATGATGATGTACTAACCGGTAATATAGCTTCACCTCTTCCAAATGACAACTATACAGTTAAATGGGATATTATTAGCCAAGACGGACACCCATTATCAGGTTCATTTACTTTTACAATGAATGCTCTAGTTGCTTCTGAGTCTGATAATGATAAGATTGCTGGATCTGATACTAATGAAAAAATAGCATCAGATGTAACAGAAATTGTAGATACATTAAAAACTGAAACCGATTCTGAAGATGGTAATTCAATATGGGCTTTAATATCTGTCATTGTAATAATTTTAGTTGTTATAACTGTTATAACTATTTATACGTATAAGAGAACTTATGTAAAGCGCAAAAAAAATAAATAACCATTTGATAAAGGTCAATTTATTCCTCAATAATAGGAATCAGTAAAAAAATTTGAAAATAGGTCGGTTTATGGTCATAAGTTTCGTATTCCTATGCGGTGGATGGGTCGTCACGATGTTGCTCTCGGATGAGTTACTTTACAATTTGGCGTGCCGGGAGTTCAATACTCTATCTGATTTAATTGACAAGCGTGTGTGCATTTACGCTTTAAAATAGGAAATTCATCGGTATTCGCACGTATCTTTCAAAAATTGCACATATGCCGTATGAAATCGCACATATCTTATGTAAATTCGCCCTAATTTAGGGAAATTTGCACAAACGCTTGGTTGAATAAGAGTAGCACCAAATACTGGGTTTCGTTGCAAAATAATGCCCTGATTCATATGGCATTACTAACAGTGGTAGAGTCATGTATATCATGGCTCTAACGCAGTCATGCACTAGTCCGCCAAAGTGAGTGATTATCGCAAGTCCAATAAAAAAACGAAAAGGACGATTGAAATTCGATAGCCGACTGACCGAAATTAATATTCCTTATTCGTTCATATGGAATTGTTTAGATTGTAAAGCTAAGTAAAAATAAAAAAGTGAACGTAACGTGTCCCCCTAAATCTAATACTTACCTACCATATATTTTTCTTTCTATAATGGTAATGATAAAGAAGGCTTAAACGAGAAATCATCAATTTGTAACTCTTTTACTCTCCTGTTCATTTCAACTTCCCCATCAAATTTTATTAGGTAATAATCAGAGATTTTCTTAAATTTTTACATCCCTATTCTTTTCCATTAATAACTCAATTTACATACCCATTAACTTTCACATTTTAATGATTTCATCTTTATACTTAATTTTCCCCACCCGATGTGGTATAATGAAAAGCATTGTGTAAAAAGGTTTTAATCGTTAACAAACCACAAAATAACAATCTAAAATATCAAGGAGGTACTTGCATGATTCAAGTATCAGGTGTTGGTCTTCGTTATGGCGACCGTAAATTATTTGACGATGTAAATATTAAATTCACACCAGGAAACTGTTACGGCCTTATCGGTGCAAACGGTGCTGGTAAATCAACTTTCATTAAAATTTTATCTGGTGATATCGAAGCCCAAGAAGGTAACGTATCAATGGGTAAAGACGAGCGTTTATCTGTCCTAAAACAAAACCACTTCGAATACGATGAGTTCAACGTATTAGATACAGTTGTGATGGGGAACAAACGTTTATGGGAAGTAAAAGCAGAAAAAGACGCAATCTATGCGAAAGAAGAATTTTCTGATGAAGATGGCATGCGTGCTGCTGAATTAGAAGGCGAATTCGCAGACTTAAACGGTTGGGAAGCTGAATCTGAAGCCGCAACATTACTTGGCGGTTTAGGAATTGGCGATGAATTACATTACATGATGATGGCTGACCTTGAAGGTTCGGACAAAGTCAAAGTATTACTTGCTCAAGCATTATTCGGCAAACCAGACGTTTTACTACTGGATGAGCCTACCAACCACTTAGACATTAAAGCAATCAAATGGTTAGAAGATTTCTTAATGAACTTCGATAACACAGTAATCGTTGTTTCGCATGACCGTCACTTCATAAACAAAGTATGTACACATATCGCTGACTTAGACTTCGGTAAAATTAAGCTATATGTTGGTAACTATGACTTCTGGTATGAGTCTTCTCAATTAGCTCAAAAGTTAATGGCTGACCAAAATGCAAAAAAAGAAGAGAAAATTAAAGAGCTAAAAGAATTCGTTGCCCGTTTCTCTGCAAACGCATCAAAATCTTCTCAAGCAACATCTCGTAAAAAGATGTTAGATAAAATTGAACTAGATGATATCCAACCATCAAGCCGAAAATATCCATTCATCAACTTCCAAATTGGTCGTGAAATCGGGAATGATGTGTTAACAGTAGATGGTTTAACAGCTTCTCATGAGGGGCAAAATGTATTCAAAGACATTCGCTTCAACATGAACAAAGAGGACAAAATCATTTTATTAGGTAGCCCAATTGCGAAATCTGCGTTAATGGACATTTTAATGGAGCGCAAAGAAGCAGAAGCGGGTACATTCAAATGGGGTGTTACAACATCTCAAAGCTATTTCGAAATGGATCATGATCAATACTTCGGTGGCGGTGAAAAATCATTAGTAGAATGGTTACGCCCTTACTCACCTGAAGACGAAACAGAAAGCTTCTTACGTGGCTTCCTAGGTCGTATGTTATTCTCTGGTGAAGAAGTTAAAAAATCTCCTGGCGTTCTTTCAGGTGGAGAAAAAGTACGTTGTATGTTATCAAAAATGATGTTAAACAATTCTAACGTTTTATTACTAGATGAACCAACAAACCACTTAGACCTTGAGTCAATCCAAGCGCTAAATGAAGGTTTAATCCGCTTCAAAGGTGCCATGTTATTCACATCTCATGACCACCAATTCATCCAAACAATCGCTAATCGCGTAATTGAAATCCGTGAAGACGGTTCAATCCTTGATAAGCCATTAACTTATGATGAGTTTTTAGAGTGGAAGGATAAAGAGAAAATTAAGTAACCCTCTTAACTCCCAAAGCCTTGATATATCAATGTTTTGAGGGATGGGTAATTTTCCCACATTGCCATATTCCCCCGTTCTCCCCCACTTATTTTGGGGCGGATTTTATTTAAAATTTTGCATGGCAGGTGCATTTTTTTATAGGGACAAAAAAATAATAGCCATCCACAAATCAGTGGATGGCTTATTTTTTTTACGCCTTTTGTTTATATAAAATCTTGATGGCATCGTATCCATATTGTAACTTGATTTCCTTCAAAAGTTCGGCATCGGTCATCGGTATAGTTGCACCCTCATCAAAAAATAAAGCAGAAGTTCCCTCAACGATAAGTTCTTGATATTTATAATGAAACTCGACTATAACTATTGTTTTTCTCATTCGCATGCTCCCCCTTCTAATGTCTTATTAGATTATTCTATTTATAATTCTAAATACCCTTTAAATATACAGAATTCTCACAAAATACGTTTTGTAGTTTATAAATGCAAAAAATCCCGCCACAACTGTATTTTGTACAGCGTGACGGGCTTTGAATTTATTTGAAAGTACGATTAACCACAGCAGCTTGATAGCTTAATAATTCCGTATCTGTGTATGCATTGATCTTTTCATCCGTGTGAAACGCTGTATCGATAATTTTGGCTTTACGTGCTTTTTTTAATAATTCACGGATTTCTTTTCGTCCTGTTTCGTTCAATTTTAACACTTCCTTTTTATTTACTGTACTTGATTTTAAGAATAATTCTGCTTCCTCTTTACGGCGATCCACTAGACCTTGGAGGACCTTTCCACCACTTTTGTTATACAGCTGCATAACTCGCGTTGTATTCGCCCAATCCTTGGCATTGATATAAGCGTCCGCCAATAACTTAATAAAATTCACATATTTACTAACTGTATCAACCAGATTAAATCGGCCAAGACCAACTCGCTCAATTACTCCCTCTTCTACTAATTGGCGAACACGACGACTAGTCATATTAAACATTTTTGCAATTGCTTCTGTATTTAAGACAACCGCATTGTCTACTTTTGACTTTCCATTGGACATTATTTTCACTCCCAACAATTCAATATAATTTTTGAAAATCTAAAAGGTTGGAAGGAACCAACTTTTTTGCATTATATCTAGACCGTTTCTGTGCCTCGCGAGACCCGCAGGAGATGCAAAGGTCTCCAGGAGGACCCAAAAATATTATTCTAGCCAAACAAAAAGACGACGCAGCTTGTGCCGCATCGCCGATCGTTATGTTGTTTGATATTTATTACATACTACTATCTTAACATGGTGAAACAGAAAAAGTCTGCCAACTTACTGCCACAATCCTGCCAAAGTATCAGTTTCTAACCTTTTCTCCATAAAAAGTGAAATATTTTTTATTCAAAACATCCCATCTATAATATTTTAACTTTCCAAAGCCCGATTCAACAATCCTTGTAAGTAAGTCCCTTAAATCTTCTGCGCCATTTAAATAGTCAATTTGATGATATAGAATAGTCCAATTTAGCAGTGCGTCGTTCCACCCTACCTCTTTTTGGTTAATAACAAAAATAAATTTAGGTGGTTTAATTTTTTCCTTATTAAAGATTTTTCTTATCGCAGAAGATATTTTTTGGTTATCTGTACCACATGCAGAGATCGCTAAATAAATAGGTTTCTTTAATCTTTGCAGTTTTAATAAAGGTAATAATGAATTCGCAACTTCTTCCCACATTAAAAAATCTTTCCCCAAAGCTAGACCATCATTGTTTCCATGACAGCTGATATGTATACAAATTTGCTCTTTTTCATCTTCATCGTCAACGTAATCATCTATAGTTGCAATATAATTTATCGCAGTATCAAATTCATTTGAAGACTTTACAAAAAAACTTGTAACACTATGTTGCATCGTCTTACATATTTCCTCTAACGCTTTACTTTCCGAAACTCCGCTCATTAAGTCTAGCGGTGAACTTCATTCTAATACAAATACTTTCATATTCAAACCTCCCATTACGAATATGATAATAATTTTACCATGCCTTAATGACATTAACATATCTTATATTCTGTTAATCTCAATACAATCCCTCAAACCTTGTCATACCAATACTTATCCCCTTATATTATTTATGAGCTTTACATGTTCTTATTGAGTAAATGTTATTCATGCATTAACGTATGAAAGCGTATTAATTTTATAAGCATTTCCTAAAAACAATAGGCTATGTTAAAGGTAAAGGTTGATTTTTCATATAATGGTATGATGGCTACTACCCTAAACGCAAATGGATATTTATGTTAAAATATAATGGGTTTGTGAAATAATGTACTTAAACTAACGAAGCAGGTTAGTTCAACAAGATAGTAAGTGCTTGGACAAAAGATAGATGGAGGTTTACGAATGAGAGGTATATCGTTTGAAATTCCAAATGCTTATGGGAAATATTTGTTAGAACTTTTAGATGAGCTCAATATAAAAGAATGGACTTGGAAAATTGGTGCTGGAGAGTCTTATGTGATTCAAAGGGATACCTTAGGAAAACCACTATTTCCAACCAAACCCTTGTTTTCAACTGCTTGTCTATTAGATGGGGAGGAGCTTTATAGGAATATTTCAATGGATGATTATTACCTTATATTTGTTGATTTAAAGGCATTTTCTAAAACCTCAAATGTGCGAGAGATTGCAACTTATCAGGAATTTGTTGAAAGTGATTGCCAGTTTGTGCTCCTTATTGTCGATTGCTCATATGTAACTATTTATGCCAAAGACCAAAACACAATTCAGCATTTATTTCTGAAGGCAACAGCTAATGGTTATGGAAATACAGAGTATATTACAGATGCAAATGATGAAAGAACAACTTTAATTGCTTTTTAAGGTAGTAATTACAATCCTATTCAATCAGAAGTTTGTGAAGCTTTTAACTCAGACTAACAGGGGCTTTAGTGAAAGATCCTTTCAAGAATCTCCCAAACGACGCTTTGGGAAGATTTGTATTCAAATTAATGCAGCGGAATTCTTCAATTAATACTTTGTACAATAAAAAATATGGTAATTATACCTTTTTTAGGTTATTATGGATGATGTAAGTGAAAATTATGTGTAAGAAAGAAGGAATTTAATGATATTTGAAGCAGATTTACATGTAAGGCAAAAATTAATCCCGATGTTTGAAAAAATTGATAGCACGATAATTCTCTCATGCCTTCAAGGACATATGGGAACTGCTTGGGTGGATGACCTTGAGAATCCGACTGTTGCTCAAATAACAGTGGGGATTTTTGTGTTTTTTGCTGGAAATGCAGACACAAAAGCAGCTGAAAAATTACTTAATAATCTACCTGATTTTACTCTTGCAATTGTTGATTCAGAGGAATGGAAAAATCGTATCGAAACGGTTCACGTTGGTTCAATAGAGAAGTTTCCACGATATAGATTTGAAAAGAATCTGGAAAATTTAAATAAAAAACATATACAAAGTCTAATATCAACACTACCTGATGGATATGAGATTAAGCGAATAGATAAAACGATAGCACAAGACCCCTCTTTCCATGAACTTTCTGAGGACTTCGTAAGTCAGTTTGATTCTATTGATGATTTTATTAATAGAGGAATAGGTTATGCGATTATCAATAACGGTCAAGTTGTTTCTGCTGCAACGTCGTTTAGTATATATGATGATGGGATTGAGATTGAAGTTGCTAGTCACCCTGATTATAGAAGGCAAGGTTTAGCAACAATTATCGCTGCTACTTTAATATTACATTGCTTAGATAGCCGAAAGTACCCTAATTGGGATGGTGCTAATGAAGAATCCGTTAAATTAGCTGAAAAAATTGGCTATAAACTGCAACAATCATATGATACATATTTTATTGATTGTCAAAAATAAGCAGGTTTACTTTAACATATTTCAGAAAATATTATTTGAACACTATGTTTAATAAACGTTATACGAGTCTATACAAATAACGTCCCCAAATTAAAGCTTGGTAACATTTCAAACAGCGACAAACACTGTTAAATCGGTGTTTGTCGCTGTTTTTTATAGAAAATAACACTCTGAAACGCTGCGAAAAATAATTTTAAAGAAGACTGTTCGATTCACTTGTTCTGAATGGTTGTAACATATAAATAGAATCTCAATGAAAGTAGCGATTGGATAAATTTTGAAACAAATAAGAAATTCAATCGTATACTAGTTACTAAATACTTTAGGGTGGTGTTAGAAGTTATGGGAGGTTTAATAGCGTTATTGCTTATATTGTATGGGGTTATAATTTGGACTTATTTCAAGACGAGAGATATACAAAGAAGAACCTGAAATAACTGAAAATGCAATTAGGGATATAAAAATGAAAGCTTTAATCACTATTATTGTCTATCCGATAATTTTTATTTTAATTTTCGTTTATAGTTACAGTTAATGGAAATTTATACATTATGCAATATAAACCTAAATAACGTTCCCAAACGCAAGTTTGGGGACACCATAAAACACTCAAAACGTTGTCACATCAATTTTTTAGGTGTTTTTCTGTATTTTATTCATATACACCTATTTATGCATTATCGTTTAAACTTTGATACAACAAGGCTTTCAACGCTGTTCAAACGAAAATACACTGGCACATATTTTGTATAAAATCTTGCATACGCAGCTCAATTCTTAACGTTGTAAATCCGCACTTTTCTGATGGGACCCCTATTGAGATTGTTAAAGAATGTATTTAAAGTAACGGAGCAGGTTAGTGGGACAAGGGATATCTAAATCGCTTGGAGAAATAGATGATAGAAGCGGATGAAAACACGGAAAGAAAATTTTTAGTTTGGAGGAAAAAGAATGAAAAGGACAGTAATTGGCGGTTTTATAATGTTAGGGGGATTATTTACTACATTAACTATAATTGTGGTGGCAGCATTATATATTCCCAGCATGACTAGTTGGTCTGGTTCACAGTTGTGGTATGCAATTTTTGGAGGAAAGCAATATGGGAATGAGTCTGTTGAAAGTTTATTCCTAGGTTTCCCATTTATTGTAGGATTGTTGTTGTCGATTTTGGGGCTAGTAATACTAGTAATGGAGTATTTTGACAAGTCCTTTTTAAAGTGAGTTTTTTACTATCGGATGCTTTAGTAAATAAAACGGATATCAAAATACAACGAGCTTAGAGATATATTTGCCAGCTCATTTTTTAATGAAATTTAAATTAACCAATACCTTTACCTTTTACATAGCTAAACAATAAAATAAAAGCATCCCCTATTTGAGATGCTTCACCTATTCAATGATTTAATTATGAGTGGCTGCTTATTTATATCCTCAAATTATTAAGGGCGCTGTATGCTTCCTCAATTGCATCTTGATTCACCCCGATATATTTCAAAGTAATGTACTGGGAACTGTGGTTAAAAATATCCTGCAGTAATGCCACATCTTTATCATTTTGGTAGACAAGATAGCCAAATGTTTTACGTAGCGTATGTGTACCAATCTCTTTTAAGACACAATGATGAGCTGCTTCTCTTAAAATATCATATGCTCTCACTCGTGTGATCGGACGATTCTTCCCTTGCCTCGACTTAAAGAGATAATCTGTTTGGTTCATGTCCGCGCAATAGTTATTAATAAGCCGTTGAAGTTTCGTTACAATGGGTACTCTTTTACGTACTGTGTGTTTCTTACTTCGCTGCTTTGCTTTTTTGGTCTTCTGTTCGATTATATAAAAATGGTCTTCACCAAGCACATCCTGCACTTTCACAGACAGAATATCACTGATCCGCAATCCAGTGAAAATACCAAAGCAGAATAATAATTCGTCCCGTTTATTTTTATTGGCCAAGAATGCTCGGACTTCTGAAATCTTTTCTAAATCCCGTATCGGTTGTACGAAATTCATGAAGACTTCACCTCTTCTTCGTAAACTTCCACACGTAATGCCAATGCGAGCTTGTATAATGCCTGTTGCTTCATGCGATAAAATGTACGTTCGCTAATGCAAAGCTCATTCGATATTTCGTAATTAAACTTTGGGACTTCTTCTAAAAATGACATGATGATCAATTGACGTTCCTTTTTAGTTAGCTTATAAAAGCCACGGTTAAATCGATCAAAGAATTTCTCGGCTTGGAGATAGTGTTCAACGTTTTTAATTGCCGCGCTTTCGACTTTTGAATGTACCCCTCCACCAAATGAAGGCATGTCCAATGTATATTTTGGTGTAATTGTTGGCAGTATATCTTCTGGCGTCGTTAGCTGATACGTGCGATATTGTCTCAACACTTTTTCAATCGCCTGTTGAGTTGCTTTCCCGTCAATACTATTTAAAATTTCCATTGTGAAAACCTCCTATTTTCTTCGGATCGCTCCATTTTTACGTGTATAGATATCTCGTCTAATCCCCATTAACTCTTCAATCTCACGTGTGCTCAGTACTTCTTTTTTCTTTGGTGGAGGTTGACGTCTTTTTGTCGCCACCTTCTTTTCCTTATTGCATAAACCATGTCGAACAATTTCTGAACGTATCGTGCGCATCATGCTCACCCCTTTATGCCAAAATGGAATGTTGCTTTCTCTGTCTTTGCGATAAAATAAAAAAAGAGGACAACAAAAGACGGCAGCTAATACTGCTATCAATCGTTGTCCTCCAGATGGCTGGTAGAACTTCACATTCTTTATTTTTTATCGAAATTCTCTATAAATTGAAAAATAGTTATTACTTTTAAGATTCTATTATTTTTAATTACAAATTTTTTATCCATGTAAATTAAATAAATTGGTATATATAGATAGATAAAATATGACATTATTTTCAAAAATTCAACATTAGAGTTAGTAAAAGCAGTTGCAATAGCTACTAACATTGCAACTATTGCTATTTGTCTAGCATACCAGTTACTATTTATTTTATACTGTTCACGAAGTTGTTTTAAAAGAAATTTCCTTTCCTTCTTTGTATATTTACTTTTTATTTCTTCGATTTTAAAATCATAGTACATATCATTCTCTATAGTATACTTTTTTTCCATATATTTATATTCCGTAAAAAATTCATCAATAAACCCGTTGATATCATTTTCTAAAAAATTATATGGTCTATTCATCAAAACTCCTCACCCTCGTCCCACTTTACTCGTTTCACCTGCCCTTGATGTGTGACGATTTTGGTTTCGGCAAATGCGGGAAGCTCGGCGACTTTAGCTATACCGTGCGACAATATGATCACACAACTGTCAGGCAGTTCCATTATATCAGCAATTAGCATCCCATCTACATTTATTTTCAGTTCTTGCATTCTCATCCAAACACCCCTCTGATATAATATTACTGACGCTATCAAAGGGTCGTTCTAAATCCAAGCTAACGGGTGCAACCGTTAGCTTTTTTTGATGGGTAAATGACAATTCCGCTGACAAATTGATAACATTCTTCTAACGTCCTGAAAAGAAGGTGTTCGTCATCGTTTTCTACTTCAAAGTATTTTTCTGTTTTACGAATAACGTTGTGATCAATTTGAATTTCGCTATTGTTTGGGATTTTGCATATAGAATTGTACACTGGGTCTGTATTAAGCCCTATTACATGAAAAATATTAAGTTGATTCATAGATTTGTTCCTTCCACCAAATTTTCGTGATACCATTTGCACGCTTGACTCTATCTACATAGCCCTTCGTTTGCCCATACGACAACGCCACCTGTGTATCTGTAAGACCTCGTTTCTTAAAACTTATATACATGTGTATATTTAAATCTTGTGGAGGCCCTGCTGCTTCAATCGGTTTAAATATTGGATTTTTATTTTTCCCAAATGGACTTCCCACTGAATAATAAACCTGCTGCTGCAATTGCTTACCCACTTCATAAATTTGCTTTTGAATTTCAACGCTATCCATCATATCTGTTATTTCTGTAAGTTGAGTTTGTAAGGCATCTAGTTTGTCATACAACTCGATACGTTGCTGTTTAATCGCTTTACGCATTTTCCTTTTCTGCTGACTTGTCATAGATACACCACCTTAAAAAATTTTGTTCGAAATGAATTTATTACTATAATAGACCTGTATAGTTTTGCTGATCTGGGTGTGAGCTCAGGTCTTTTTTTATGCTTATTTCCCACGCAATATTTTCTAAATATTCAGCTAATTATATTTGCCACTTAATTTTCACATATTGTTCAGTGAAATTAATTTTTCAAGAATTATATTTCTGATGTAGCTCATACTACACTTGTTCCGAAATGGAAAAATAAAATCGAAAAGGAAGTGCAAGTATGGGTATTTTAAGCGGTAAAGACGAACCATTACATTATGGTGAGGTATTCAGTATCTGGACAAATCTTGCTGCAAACTATGGCATGATTGCTGGGTATCAAACATTTTATAATCATGCTGGTGATAAAGACTTGAAATTAATTCTAGAAGAATTTATTCAAGGCGCCAAAGAGGAAGTTAAGCCTTTAGAAAAGATTCTAAAAGTAAATGGCATTGCATTACCTCCTGCACCGCCTGAACGTGCAGATGCAAGACTAGAAGATATCCCTCCTGGTGCAAAGTTTAATGACCCTGAAATTAGTGCCGCAATATCATTAGACGCTGCTGCTTGTTTGGTTGCATGTAGTCAAGCAATGGGTATGTCTATTAGAGAAGACATTGGCTTAATGTATGGTCAATTCCATACAGCTAAAGCGCTGCTTGGCGCTAAACTATTACGCCTTAATAAAGAAAAAGGTTGGCTAGTACCTCCACCATTACATGTAAATCATCCAGAAAAATAATAAGTATTTATTAATCTTGGTTAACCCGCCAAATAATTATTTCCCCAGTTTATAGCTGGGGATTTTTCAATTAGACTGAGCTTTCAGGAGATTTATATACTTCTCATTTTTTACATATTGTGCAGTAAATGTATCATTCCATCTTTTCAGATATTACCCAATTATGTTATCCTTATATAGTTAATTACCTATATGTCAGGAGTTGTTATGCAATGAAAACAATGTCTACACTTGGATGGATTATATTTATTTTTGGCATTACTTTGATTATAAGTGGAGTGGGAAGATTATCTGGTTTCTTTGAATATGATTCAGTTATTCCAAATAAATCTGTTGCACTAATATACATTTCTATGGGCGTTTTTGTAATGTTCATTTCTTACTTTGTTAAACCCAAAAAAGAAAAAGGTTAATAGTTTTACCAATCAATATTGTTCTATTGCTCCCAATTCCATAAACTCAATTGCCCTTTAGCTGGTACTGGTTCCCCTAACGCCTGCACGTCAGCCAGTTCCCATGCGAAACAATCTTCATCGTAATACCCAAACCAATATTCATCACCTTCGATTTTCGACCCCTTATCAGTCTCTGCCACACCAAACTCGCACCAATCTTTTATTACTTTATGACATTCAACTATTACAGCTGTGGCGACAACTGAACCAGTTGGCAATTCTTTATATGACGTAATGCCATGTTTTTTTAGTGCCAACTTAATTTCTATATCTTCACATGCTCCTTTATCCACTGATTGTCCTGCGTGAATTGCTAAAGGACCACGATGTTTCGTTTGCCAGCTACGTGTTTCAAATTTCTTTTCACCTAGAGCAATTAGTGTTGCCCACGGTTGTTTAATAGTAATTGCTTTCATATTTCACCTTCCCACACATTTTCTTTCAAATGTATTGGAGCTAATAATTAGCACAAATGTTCGCATAGCGTTATAATTGTCTTATCTTAAAAACAAAAGGAGTCTTGCCTTATGAATCAAAGAGTTGATTACTACGATATTGCACCTGAAGGTATGAAAATTATGATGGATATGGAAAAATACACTAAAAAGTCTACAATTAACCGTGCAACTAGGGAACTTGTCAAAATTAGAGTGTCTCAAATTAATGGATGTGCGTTCTGCATAGACATGCATACATCCGAAGCACGTAAAATGGGAGAAACCGAACAGCGTATTTATTGTTTAAATACTTGGAATGAATGTACTTTCTATACACTTGAAGAGAAGATTGCACTCGAACTAGCTGAGCATTTAACTCTAATTCCTACTAAAAGAGTTCCGGATGACCTATATAAGCGAGTACGTAAATTTTATGACGAAAAACAGTATGTTGACCTGGTTCTAATTATCAATCAGATCAACAGTTGGAATAGAATTTCTATCGCAATGGGGAACACAGCAACTGTAAGATAATAACTCTTTAACGAACATCTAATGGTGTTCGTCTTTTCCTCGTTTTTTCGTAATTCCATTTTTGTAATTGACAAAGTGCTTAGTTATTTTGTAACTGCTATATATCTCATATGTCGTAATCTATAATGCGTCAAAAACCATGCTACAACCGTCTGCTCGTCTCCATCTACGTGTCTTAGAGTAATCATTTAAAAAAACTCCTTTACTTAACAATTTAGTTCAAATGCTTAGTTAGCTTAAAATGAACTTTTCGTGATTAACAACATGCATCACTGTATTCCCCCGTTCTCCCCCACTTATTTTGGGGAAGAACGGGAGAATTTTTTATTTATCCATGAAGAAAACTAGCAAGTATCCGCCCATTATACTCTCACAATTTTCTCACAAACTATTGTTTCAACTTTCACATTCCGAGGAATATTAACTATACATCGACTCATACAATATAAACTACGGTGAATGACACATGAAAGTGAGTGACGGATGATGAAAACAAGATTCTTTTTTTTACTCGTTTTACTTTTAACAGGATGTACACAAACAGATACGCTTTCGAACGATAGTGAATCAGCAGAACCAAATACACTTACAAATACAGCATTTACCTCAACCGATGTTGCTTCTGAATATAGTAGCGCGTATGATAACGCATATGAAATGCAAATATTTATGCATGAAGATCTTTCTACCTTAACATTTGAAGGTACTGGTAATGAGTTTGCGAGCTATCAGGTGAAAACGAACTGGCTATCGGCTAATTTAGTGCGACAAGTCGTCGACAATGGTGGCTCCATCATGACGCGCTATTACCGAGTTGGTGAGCATGGGATTACATTAATAAAAGAAGTTGAAAATGAAAATACACCCTTAACTGCGGAACAATTAAAAGGTCTTCCTTCTATTTCAACACTAATTGGTTCACCACTGGAAGTTGGTCAGAAGTTTGATAACTGGACAATTGAAAAAATGAACATGCCCTATGAAACACCGTATAAAGCATTTGAGCACGTGATGGTCACGATGAAAAATGAAAATAATCAAACAATGCGAAACTATTTTGTAGCAGGAATTGGCTTAGTAGCCACTGAATTCGAAATATTGAATGAGGATGGCACGTCGGATGTTATTTCATCCAAGCTCAAGTCCATAGAATTCCAGTAAAAAAGAGGTTGCGCTGTAAGTAAAATCCTTACAGTGCAACCTCTTTTTCGTAATCGCTATTTTTTATTGATAAAATGGAACAACTTTATAGCCCTTTTCCTCTAAATGATAACGAATGTTTTTGTCGACTAAAAAGTGGCCTGCCCCGACAACTAGGAAGTACGTTCCCTCATCTTCCTCTAAAACCGTTGCAATTTTTTTTGCCATCTCTTCATCACGCTTTCCAAATAGCATCGTATTCATTTCTGATGGTTCGCCTTCCATTGCGTTGAAACTCTTCGCAAATCGTTCCGCATCTCCTATTTCCCAACTAGTAAACCATTCTTTCAGTAAAGCATTACTTTCATCTATTTTTTCATCAGAAGGATTTAATAGGCTATCTAGCACTTCTTCTAATGATTGGTCTTGCGCTTCCGCTGAAATAGAATCAAACATGTCGAATTGCGCGTTCACGCCCTCTAGCTCATAAATTGGTTTTTGTTGCAGCATTGCGCTTAATAAAAAATGCATATCAATACCGTGCATTGACATTTCCTGGGTAGATAATCCAAATGTATCATCCGTTAGCAAAAGTGATAGTTCATTTGAGATTGACCATGGTTTTTGGGAATGAAGCTCCTCTATTGGTACCTCTAATTCCTTTGCCACTTTTTCAAGTTTTTGATAGGTTTCTTCACTTAGTACATCTTGAATTGTTGTTCCATCTGTAAACATTGCTTTTTCAAGGTAATATT
This sequence comes from Solibacillus cecembensis, assembly GCF_050272495.1. Classification (NCBI taxonomy): domain Bacteria; kingdom Bacillati; phylum Bacillota; class Bacilli; order Caryophanales; family Caryophanaceae; genus Solibacillus; species Solibacillus cecembensis. The sequence continues at coordinate 21,647 of NZ_JBNNMF010000030.1, forward strand.
CTGCGCCTTTAGGATCGAGCACATTCGCTTCAACAAAAAGCCCTTGGGACTCATTAAAAGCAGTTGTTAACTGAGGATGCATCGGATACAAGTCAGGAATCCCTATATGGATTGAGCCTAATAAATAAATTTTCGTATCCTCATCTTCTACTACCCACGCAACACCTTTTGCCCCTTGTTCCGCTTGGGCATACGTATCTTTAATAAGGCGTGATGCAAATAAAACGGCCTGTTGTGTCGTAGCTTTTTGATCGAGCAATAGGCCTTTTTCTGAACCTTGTAATACTTGGCGAGCCTGTAAATAGGCAACTGGGTCCTTACTTGCGTTGGCATCATATTGCGCGATAATATTATATAGGCGATTAACGATATCACCACGTGTATTATTCCCTTTCACAGAAACAGGCTTAAACTTTCCATTTTTAGGTAAATTTAATTCTGCAATTTTTTGTTCCGTTAAATTCAGTAAGCTGTTTAAGCGCTCCTCTGTAATTGTCGATTGAAAGCCATCATAATACCATTCCATTGGGAAAACTCCATACTTTTCTCCTTCATGGAGGGTTTCAACGGCCCATGGACTGATGTCTTGCACAGCTTGCTCTGCTTGAATTGCTGGTACTACGGAAGTAAAGATTAACGTAGTCCCTAATGCTGTGGCTAACACATGTTTCTTAATTTTTCTCATCTCATTTGCCCCCAAAAATTATAAATATATTTAAATTATCACTTACATCAGCTATTATACTATAAACGATACAGATAATCCCAATTAATTCGCCATATTTATGTATTTTTAGTAAATTTTATGTATTATTCGTTAAAAATCATTCAAAATGCTTCATTACTAAAAAGAAAAAGCAATACGATGAATGCTTTCGCAAACATTGTATCGCAATAAATTCGGGTGAAGAAATTTTTTTGTCCTCATTTAAACCGACTTTAAATTTAAAGTTTAGTTAAGTTCGCTGCTTGTGGACCACGGTTGCCGTCCACAACTTCGAATTCTACTTTTTGACCTTCATCAAGTGTTTTAAAACCTTCACCTTGGATAGATGAGAAGTGTACAAATACGTCGTTTTCCCCTTCTACTTCGATAAAACCAAAACCTTTTTCTGAGTTAAACCATTTTACTGTACCTTGTTTCATTTAAAAAACCTCCAAAATTAAAGTAAACAATTAAAAAAGTTCTTTAATAAAAAAAACTCCTATATTAAAAGTATCGAAAACTAGTATCGATCACTTAAATAATATGTGAGTCCGTTGTTTCGAGTAGAGCAATTTAATTGTTAAATTTAGTATATATATCTTCATAATATATGTCAATCCCAATTGTTATAATAGTTAAAATATTCAAGTCGTTATTGTTACAAAGATAACACTTTAGGTGTTTGAATAATAATGCCGTGATAAATTTGTGCATCCTCATCACATGCCTCACAAAATTCACATTCCTCTTCTGACCAAAACGCATAATAACGCTCATGCTTACTTGCTTCATTGTTGTATTTTTGACGAAATTGACTGATCAGTTCGGTAAAGGCATTGTTAAATTGTTGTTCACTTGCAAATTTTTGTGTCGAAACAATATGCTCTTCCCACCCATCAAATTGCCACCATGGCTCATAATCCGCTTTTATATAAGTAATTTTATACATATTCATTGTCCTTTCTAATTCCCTTTCATTTTAAACTTTTCGCACAGTTATGTCTATTATTGCTTACTTTCCTATGATAGACTATTTGGTAATACATCAAATATAACGGGGGAACAATTATATGTTTTCTAAATTTAAACCAAAAGCTGAACTACAAGATCTTTTTGAAAGAGGGACTGACTTAACTGCAACTGCACGCTTTTTAAAAACGCTCACTTTCAATAATTTCAAACAGGTTGATCAAGATAATCTTGTGACAATATATGAGCGAATCCAAACATTAACACCGACAATGAATGTCATTTTTAATACATACTTAAATGAAATTGCTCCAAATGGTAAAAACCCTATTTCCGAAGCTCAAATTGAACGGTATTTAAAGCAATTCTTTTTAGCTGAACGTAATGATGATTATGCGGATCAGTCCATTCATTTTTTCAACTTATTACGTGAAAATCGATTCGAACCAGGGAAACTCATTGTCGTATTTAACCAATTTTCATTTTATGTGACAACTTTAATTTTACATAATTTCGCATTAAAGCCAAATGTCGCATTCAACTATATGAAATCTTTATCCGCTGCTGTGAATATTGACCAAGAATTATTAGTAGAAGTAATGACTGAGCGGTTAATTGAAAATGTCATTGAAGAGCTTTCATCTTTAACGGATGCAAACGCCAATATTATGTATATGAAAGATTTAATTCATAGTCTAGACACGCAATCCGATGATATTGCAAGCTCTACTGCTGCTTCCCAAGAGCTAGCGGCTTCCATTGCAGAAGTTGCCCGCTCGTCGTCCGCGATTGCAGAAAAAACAAACGAATCGGTTGAAAACGCTATAAAAGGTAAGCAATCCATTGAACATGCACTCAATGAAATTTTTACGACAGAAGAAACATTCACAGAAATTGTTCACAGTTTTACTGAGTTACAAAAACATGTAAATGACATCGAAAGCGTTGTCACATTAATTAATCAAATTGCCGACCAAACGAATTTACTTGCGCTAAATGCTTCTATTGAGGCAGCACGTGCTGGTGAACACGGAAAAGGGTTTGCGGTTGTTGCACAGGAAGTTCGAAAATTAGCAGAAAATACAGTATCTGCACTTAGCAATGTATCAACGAATGTTCAATCGTTAAAGAGCTATTCTAATAATGTTGCTTTCTCGATTTCTGAAACAACGACGATTATTCGTGAAGCAACAGATGAAGCAAAGGAATCCTTACCTTTATTAAATTCCATCGTAGAGATTATTGAAAGCATTAATGCCGATGTAACAATAACAGCTTCCGCATCGGAGGAACAAGCAGCTTCCATTGATGAAATTTCTGTACGTATGGTTCAAATTTCAAACTTACAAGAAGATATACGTGCATATGGCAATGATACATCCCGCGATATCCATAAGCTAGGTCAAGAAATTACGCGCTTTAGAAATGACATCACAACGAATAATAATGTCCAACTTTCAAGTATTTCTTTACTACAACTGTCAAAAGCAGATCATATTTTATGGAAATGGCGTGTCTACAATATGTTCTTAGGTTTAGAAAGATTATCATCAAGTGACGTATCTTCTCACCTTGATTGCCGTTTAGGGAAATGGTATACATCTGATAAAACCGTTGCTCGTTTTAGCCAACATGATTCATATAAACAACTAGACCACTACCATATGCAAGTGCATAATTGTGCCAAATCGGCCGTAGAGCAATTTAACGCTGGGAATCGTATGAAGGCAGAAGAACATTTACTTGAAATCGAGGCGGCATCTAAAAAAGTAATTAGCTATATTAATGATTTAATCGTACTTATTAACAAAGAGCGCCTCGTTCATTAATCCATAAAGAAAAGCAAAACTACTAAACGTTTTGCTTTTCTTTTGACTGATTTTTTTTGATGCAACGAAGACATATCACAGACAATATAAAGGAGACAACCGATGAAGGCACACGCAACGATTTGTATTCATATACCTGTCCAAGTCCCCTCTCACTATGTCCATACAATGGCCTTAGAACTCTCGTTAAAAGGCACGATCGACATCCATGAACAACAATGGCTCATTCGTGTAGAGGGTAGAAGAACGGCAATTAATGAATTTGTTAGATTAATGCTACACATCGCAGAATTTTCGGAAATCAACATGACAATCAATCAAACATTACAGCATTTTGATACGCTTACCATTAATATTATGTAATAGTCAGTTCGTTTTACTTTCTACTAACTCAAAAAAATTGTAGGATAAGAGTAGATAAATCAATTACGCCTTGGCGTAATTGTGTCCAGATTTTTTTTGAGCTTGGGGCCACAGGACGTGGGTCAGTCAGCCGGTGTCACACGACGTGACGGGTTTAGCCTTTGTTCCCCTACTTCAGCAAGTGTTTGAAACCACACTGAATAGTATTGCCTATATAGCATTCATCCCCATACATATAGAAAAAGGAGATTTCTGCTGAATTAAGTTGAAACTTTTTTGACGCATAAACGTAGATATAGTATCGAGTAAAGGAGGTACCAAAAATGCTTGGTCCTATCAATTTTATAACACGCCATTTAATTAACTCACTAGCCGGTTTCACAGCATTCGTCGTATCGGTAATAAACATTTCAGGATTTGCAATGACTTTGTCACTACCGCTTGCAATAGGTGCCTATTATTTATCTAATAGAATTACATTTGCAGTGCAAAAATCGAGTCAGCGAAAGAAAATTGGCTTATCCAAATCGGAATATCATTTAATCGAAGCTCAGCTTAAACAAGCAAAAGCTCATGCCCAAACATTAACACAGCAAATTGTGCGTGTTAGATCCGTTCGTTCATTTAAACAAATAAACGACATGTCAAAACTGACAAAACGGATTATCAATATTGTTCAAACCAATCCGCAAAAGTTCTATGCGGTAGAGGATTTCTTCTATGCACATCTTCCGTCAGCTGTTCAGTTATCTGATAAATATACATTATTAACGAAAGAGCAAGTGACTGGCAACGAGATACATTTAGCGCTTGAAGATACACGAAAAACGTTAAAAGAGCTACATGTTACAATGGAAGAAGATTTAAAGAATGCATTAGCTTCTGATATTGAAAATTTAAGAATTGAGCTTGATTTTGCAAAAATGTCAAATGAAAAACGCAAAGAACGATTAAAAGTCGGCGGTGAATAAATCATGGGAACAGAAATAAACCCTTTCGATGCTTTCACATCTAGTGGAAGTACCGATATTCAAGCTTCACGAGAACAATTTGCGGTGAATGTTGCTAACAATGCAACAACACCGCTTTTTACGTCACTTAGTACCATTTCTAAACAACGGGCTGTACATTTGGCAGCCGATTTACCGATTCATCAATACGATCAAATTTTAGCATTCGGTTTACCCGCGCAAGAAGCATTGAAAAAATTCACTGCTCAAATGCTTAATTATATCCAGCGCAAAGATGTTTCAAGAGTCGGTGAAGTACTGTCTGATTTAATGCGTCATTTGGCAGAAATCGACCCAGATGCATTAGTGGAAGTAGAAAAAGGATTTTTTGCACGTATTTTTAGTCGACCAAAACAATCCATTCAAGAAATTATGACCCATTACAACAAGCTCAGTAAACGGATTGATCGGCTCAGCATCCAATTATCACATACACAAAATGGATTATTGGCAGACTATCAATTTTTAAATGAGTTGTATGCAGTGAATGAAGAATATTTCCAAGAGGTTAATGTTTTTATTGCATCGTTAGAAATTAAAAAACAGCATCTTCAAGAAGTTATTTTACCTACAATTCAACAAGCTTTGTTTGAAAGTACAGACCCCTTTAAACAAAATGAGTTGAATGACCTTCATATGCAAATCGAGTGGCTTGACCGAAGAATGTACGATTTAGAAATATCGCGTGAGGTAGCAATCCAATACGCACCACAAATTCGATTAATTCAGCAAACAAATCAGTTGCTCATCGAGAAAATTCAAAGCTCGATTATGAACATGATCCCGCTTTGGCAGTCACAAATTGCGATGCTTCTTAGTATGAATAACCAACGCCGCGCCATGCAGTCCCAGCAGCGCTTAATGGACGCCTCAGAGGAGCTTCTACGCAAAAACGGCAAGATGCTCGAGACAACATCTAAAAGCAGCAAACGACCTACTGTGAACCATGAGGACATTGATCGTTTTAAACAAACCCAATTAAGGCTGCTACAAGATATAGAAGATACGTTGCGCGTGCAAGTAACAAGCAATGAAAAGCGCCATGAAATCGAACATATTATAATTGATCAAAAATAAAAAACAGCTCGTCTTCGTGAAGTATCCCCTTCACTAGACGAGCTGTTTTTCTCATTTCATTTAGTAGCTATTATGCGAAATACTCTTTGTAGTATCCGCCAATTTGACCTGTATTGTCGATAACAAAAATGAACTCTTCCGTTTCATTTTTCACTTCGTATTCTTTTCCAACTGTTAATACATTTGAAACTAAATACTTTGCTGCGTTTGTGTGCACACATTTCACAGTACGAATCGTCGGTGCATCTTTCCATTTTAAATGTAACATTTGTCTACCTCGCTTTTATATAACTTGTATATTATCATTATCTATTTTATACGATTTTGTCCTAAGATGATAGTACCTATACAAAGGAACCGCAATTTTTCCCCTCAATTACGGACTTTATGCCTTCCATTTCAAAATAAAGATGCATTCTCCGCGAAAGTTTGAGACCCCCCACTTATTAAAGGTTCACCATATGCAATTGTCGGTTTGAATGTCCTTTGTAATCATGCTACACTACTTTTAAGAGGTGGACTTCATGACTTTTGGTAGTGTTCCGATGTGGTTTTTCGCAATTGCCATTGCTTTTGCTATTATTTTTTTCATCATATCTGAATGGAACTCTAGAAAATAAGCTTGCAAAATTTTTGCAAGCTCTTTTTTATATGCGCGATTATGCTAACGTACGTTTTAAAAATTCTTTTGTGCGGTCATGCTTTGGATTGACTAACACTTCACTTGGATGTCCCTCTTCCACGATTACCCCTTTATCCATGAAAACAATGCGGTCCGAAACTTCTTTCGCAAATTCCATTTCATGCGTCACAATCAGCATTGTGTTTCCTTGGTCCGCAAGCATACGCATTACTTTTAATACTTCCCCTACCATTTCTGGGTCTAATGCTGACGTCGGTTCATCAAAGAGCATCACATCTGGATCCATGGCAAGTGCACGCGCGATTGCCACACGCTGTTTTTGTCCGCCTGATAGTTGACGAGGTTTTGCATTTTTATAAGCGCTCATACCCACAATTTCTAAATATTTAAGTGCTTTTTCCTTTGCCTCTTCCTTAGAGCGTTTTAACACCTTCACCTGACCAACTGTACAATTCGTTAACACATCTAGGTTGTTAAATAAATTAAATTGCTGGAACACCATCCCTAAGTGTGTACGATACGCTTCAACGCTCTTGAGATCCTTTAAGATGTTTTCCCCTTTGTATATGATTTCACCACCACTAGGCGTTTCTAAAAGGTTTACACAACGTAAAAGCGTTGACTTCCCCGAGCCAGATGAGCCGATTAGACAGACTACCTCGCCTTTATTTACACTAAAATTAACATCCTTTAACACTTCATTGTTGCCGAATGATTTATTTAAATGTTGAATGTCTATTATTTTTTCCATTGTTGATGCTCCTTACATTATGTTTTCAGGTTTGCGTACAACTTCCATTTTATACGCTTCAGGACCATCTAATCGCTTTTCTACCCAACGTAAAATACGAGTAGCTGTAAATGTCATGACTAAATAAATCATACATGCAATGAAGAAACTTTCTGCAAATTTGAAGTTTGCCCCAGCAACAGACTTTGTTTGATAAAAAAGTTCCGTAACACTAATAACACTTAATACAGCTGTATCTTTAATATTCATCACTAATTGATTCCCTGTAGCAGGTAAAATATTGCGGGCTACTTGAGGTAAAACGACATAAATCATTATTTGGAGATGGTTCATCCCAACGGCTTGTGCCGCTTCATATTGACCTTTATCAACGGATACGATTCCACCTCGAACAATTTCAGCCATATAAGCACCGGTATTTAATCCAACAACGACTAAAGCCGCAATAAATCGATCCAATTCTAAACCGTATGATGCTAACCCATAGAAAACAACCATTGCTTGTACAATCATTGGTGTACCACGGAATACTTCTACATAAACCGTTAAAACAAAGTTGAAAGTTTTTAAAATCATGCTTTTAAATGATTTTTTCTTCATCGGAATCGTATGCATAATTCCGATAAAAAATCCGATAAACGCACCGATAATTGTACTAATGATGGCAATTGCCAAAGTCATATATGCGCCACGTAGGAACATTTCCCAGTTATTTTCGAGTATCGTTAAAATAGTTTCTAAACTCATAAGAAGTCCCCCTAACAGCATTAGCTGCCTTATATGTACCTAACTAATAGAAAAAGTCCGCTCAATTGGCGGCCCTTTTCCATTAATAGTTTAATTATTGAGCGGCTGGTTGATTGGCAATTGCTGCTTCCATCAACTTTTGACGCTCTTCTTCAGAAATACCTTTTAATATTTCATTAATTTTATCCGTTAAATCATAGTCTTTACGAACCCCTACTGCGATTGAAACATCTGCTTCTTCTACATCAAAGCCATCCTCTAACACTGAATACGTAAAGTTTTCATTTGCTGCTGCTGCAGAAATAGCTTCTGGACGCTCTGCTATATAACCATCAATCACACCTGATTCAATAGCAACACGCATTGCTGGGAAGTTATCCATTGCTACTTGTTGCTTCACATCTGGAATTTGATCGATTACTTTATAGTTTGATGTATTTAATTGAGCTGTAATTTTTGCCCCCGCAAAATCGGCTATTGTTTTCGCATTTTCATATTTACTACCTTTTTTCGTTACGATGACGAAATCCGATGTATAATAGTTTTCTGTGAAATCAATTGATTGTTTACGGTCTTCTGTGGGGCTCATCCCTGCAATAATGGCATCAACGACACCTGATTGAAGCGCCGGTACTAAACCATCCCATTCTGCTTTTACAATGACTAACTCTTTGCCTAAACCTTCAGCAATTTTTTTGGCAATTTCTACATCGTAGCCACCTGCATATTCTTTTTCACCATTAATTTGTACGCCACCATTTGAATCATTCGTTTGCGTCCAGTTAAATGGCGCATAGCCTGCCTCCATACCAATTTTGAATACTTCTTTCGATTCAGTAGTAGAGTCAGACCCTTCCGATCCACTTGTAGTGTCTTTTTCTTTGTCTGCGCCACATGCTGCTAATACAAACATGGCCATCATTACTGTAAACAATAATACTAGTCTCTTTTTCATAGTCATTCTCCCCCTATTAATTTCATATTTTTGAGCTATTTTATTATTGGAAAAACATATTTCAATCAAAGTAGATGAACATAAAATTTTTGCCAATTAAAAAACGACCTAAAAGAAGATTTTAGGTCGCTATATTTATAAATAGCTCAAATCCCCACAATCCCATATTGAGATAGCACAACTCGATTATCATGGAGATAATCGAGACAGTTCTGCAATTATTCACTGCAAACCCAGCTTAAAAAGAAAGAGCTCTTTTAAACTTCGGCGGTAGTTCCTTCTTTTCCATCTCGTTGCATGCTCTATGCTCCATGAAAAACTAATAAATACCGCGCCTCTACCCCACAAGATTGTGAGGTTATTATTAAATTGTTTAATGTATGAATAATACTATAATTCAATACTTTCTGTCAATAGTAATTATTTTGATAGTTATATTTACATAGAAAAAACGGACACATCCCCATTTGGAGATATGCCCGCCTTTTAAAGTGATAATTAAGAGTTTAATAATAAATCTTCTGGGTTTTCAATCATTTCTTTAACTGTTTTTAGGAAACCAACAGAATCTTTACCATCGATAATACGGTGGTCATAAGATAATGCCACGTACATCATTGGACGGATTTGAACTTCACCGTTAATCGCTACTGGACGGTTAACGATTGAGTGCATACCTAAAATACCAGCTTGTGTACCGTTCATGATTGGTGTAGACATTAATGAACCGAATACACCACCGTTAGTGATTGTGAAAGAACCACCAGCCATGTCGTTTAAGCCTAATTTTTTGTCGCGTGCTTTACCAGCTAATTCTCCGATATTTCTTTCGATTTCAGCGAAGTTTTTGCTGTTTGCATCACGTACTACAGGTACTACTAAACCTTCTTCAGTTGATACCGCAACACCGATATCAAAGAATTTATTTAAGTGAATTTCGTCACCGCTAATTTGTGCGTTCACGTATGGATATTTTTTAAGTGCTGCAACAACAGCTTTCGTGAAGAATGACATGAAACCTAATTTGATGTCGTTATCTTTTACGAATTGCTCTTGTTTGCGTTTACGTAATGCCATGATGTTTGTCATGTCGATTTCGTTAAATGTTGTTAACATTGCCGTTGATTGTTTAACTTCTAATAAACGTTTTGCAATTGTTTGACGACGACGAGACATTTTCTCAACTGTTACACGGTCAGAATCGCCTGCAGGAGTGAATACCATTGGGCCGTTTGCTGATACCGCTGCAACTGCTGCTTGTGCTACTGGAGCTGTACCGTGAGCTGATACATCTTGTACACGTACACGACCTTGTGGATCTACAGGAGAAATTGCCGCTAAGTCAATTCCTTTTTCACGAGCTAATTTACGTGCTGCTGGTGAAGCAATTACACGATCCGTAGACTCTTCTACGATTGGAGCTGGTGCTACAGGTGCTGCTGCAACCGGAGCCGCTGGAGCTGCAGGTGCCGCTTCTTGAACTGGTGCTGCTGGAGCAGGTGCTGCGCCTTCGCCAGCTTCAACTACTGCGATTACTTGACCTACAAGAACTGTATCGCCTTCTGGAGCTAAAATTTGAGTTAATACACCCGCTTCTTCAGAAATGATTTCAGCGTTTACTTTATCTGTTTCTAATTCTACGATGAATTCGCCTTTTTCTACGCGATCTCCAACTTTTTTCACCCACTGAGCAATTGTACCTTCTGTAATTGATTCTGCTAGTTCAGGGACTTTAATTTCAGCCACTTTAATTTCCTCCTTTAATTACCTATACAAGTTTGTATAGATAGGCTACCTGCTATACAAGTAGCCTTTTTAATTTCATGATTCGATTATTTATCTAATGCTTCTGTAATTAATTTAGTTTGAGCAGCTTTATGAGAATCGCCGTCTCCTTCAGATGTCGAGCTCATTGCAGGACGTCCAACATAACTTACTTTTTTGCCTTCAGCCATAGCATATAAAGTTTCAAGAACATACATCCAAGAACCTTGGTTTTTCGGCTCTTCTTGTACCCAAACGATTTCTTTCACATTCGGGAAGCGCGCAATAATGTCCGCTACTTGTTGTGTCGGGAATGGATAGATTTGTTCAACACGTACGATGTGTAGGTGGTCGAAACCTTCGCCGTCCTTCACACGTTCCGCTAAGTCAATCATAACTTTACCCGTACCAAGTACTACTTTTTCTACTGCTGCTACGTTTTTGCCTAAGCCTTCTTGCTCAATCACTTCTTGGAAGCGGCCTGTTGCAAGTTGTTCCGCACTAGCTGCTGCTAATGGGTGACGTAATAATGATTTAGGTGAAACGACAACTAATGGACGAACGCCTTCTGTACCTAATAGACCGGCTTGACGACGTAATAAGTGGTAGTAGTTGCCTGCATTTGAACAGTTAGCTACGAACCAGTTATTTTCAGCTGATAATTGTAAGAATCGTTCCATACGGCTAGATGAGTGCTCTGGACCTTGACCTTCATAACCATGTGGTAAAAGGATAACGAAGCCAGATTTTTGACCCCATTTAGCGCGCGCACTTGAAATGAAGTTATCGAACATAACTTGTGCCATGTTAGCGAAGTCACCGAATTGTGCTTCCCAAATCGATAGTACATTTTCATTTTCTAAGTTATAACCATATTCATAGCCAACAACACCCGCTTCAGTAAGTGGTGAGTTGCATACTGTGAATGACGCTTTTACGCCATCAACATGGTGGATTGGTGTATATTCACTACCATTGTTTTTATCATGTAACACTAGGTGACGTTGAGAGAACGTACCGCGCTGTGCATCTTGACCTGTAAAACGAACTGGTGTAGCGTCTTGCGTAATTGTCGCATAAGCTAACGTTTCCGCATGACCCCAATCAATTTTTGCAGTTGCAAATGCATCGCGACGTTTTTCTAAAATTTTACCTAGTTTGTTTTGTGGTTCGAATCCTTCCGCAAACACTAATAAATCTTCATTTACTTTGTTTAAGCGATCAAAATCAACAGCTGTAGCGATTTCTGGGAAGTCCACCTTTAATTCTTCTGGCATTTCGATGGCTACATGCTCATCTTTTTCTGCCATTGCTTTTACATGATCATACGCTGCTTGCATTTCTGCATATACGTTCGTATCAATTTCTTTCACTTGCTCAGCTGTGATAACATTAGCAGCTGCTAATTCAGCACCATAAAGCGCGCGAATTGGCTCATGTTTTGCAACTAACTTATACGTTTCTGGGTTTGTTACTGTCGGATCATCCGTTTCATTGTGACCATAACGGCGGTAACCGATTAAGTCAATCACGATGTCCTTAGCAAATTTTGCACGGTATTCCGCGATGAAACGACCTACTTGTGCAACCGTTTCTGGGCTATCTGCGTTCACATGGATTACTGGAATATCATAGCCTTTTGCAGGGTCTGATGAATAGACAGATGAACGTGAATCATATAATTCCGTTGTGAAACCAATCATGTTATTCGAAATGATGTGAACCGTACCGCCCGTAGAGAAGCCTTCTGTTTGAGAGAAGTTAAAGCCTTCTGTTACGATACCTTGACCAGCAAATGCTGCATCACCATGAAGTAAAATACCTACTGCTTTTGACGCATCATGTTTAGCCGTACCTGGAGCTGTTGTATCGTCTTGTACAGCACGAGCCGCACCTAACACAACAGGATTCCCTACTTCTAAGTGTGATGGATTGTAAGCAAGTTTTACATTCATACCTGTTGAACGCATATAAGATGCACCCATGTGGTATTTCACGTCGCCCGTCCAGCCTTTTGTAATTTCAAGACTGCCGTCTGCAGGCATAAATAGTTCATTTGAAACATGTGCAAAGTCAGAGAACATCATGTCATATGGTTTGTTTAAAATATGTGTTAATACATTTAAACGGCCACGGTGAGCCATACCAATACGTGCGTTTTTCACGCCATTGTTTTCTGAACCTTTTAAAATTTCATCTAATAAAATAATTTGTGTATCTAACCCTTCACCAGAGAAGCGTTTTTGACCAACAAATGTTTTGTGAATAAATTTTTCGAAGTTTTCAACGCGTGTTAAACGCTCTAACACAGCCTTCTTTTCGTCTGTAGATAATGTATTTTTAAATACGCCTGACTCAATTTTCGATTGAATCCACTCACGCTCTACATCATTTTGTAAATGTGAATATTCAACGCCCACTTTATCAGTGTAAATAGCTTTTAAGTAAGCGATCGCATCTTTACCGTTTGCAATGCCAGCTGGTACATTTTTGAAAAATACTGTTGCTGGAATAGCTGCTAAATCTGCGTCAGTTAAATTGAATACGCTTTCTTTAATTCGAGTCGTGTCTAATGTACGGTTTTTTAATGGATATAAATCCGCAGCTAAATGACCATATTCACGAATCGCTGCAGCTAATTTTACGGCAGCTAAAACTTTCGTGTAATCGCCTGTGCCTGTTGTGTCCCCTGAAACAACAGTCTCACCGTCAGAAAATACCGGTGCGCCATATGCTTGGAATAATTCTACTAATTGTAGTTCTACCTCTTCAGGAGATTGCAAGTATAGGTCATACTGTTCCATCACATAACCTAAGTTAGGACCAGAAAATGCTGACCATACGGAACCTGCAGGTAATACATTGTTCGACATGAAAATAACCTCCAAATTTTGCCTATTGGTTGTTCCAATAATTGACCAAAATAAAACAAATAACGTTTTATCATTCTTCTACCCAATTCTATGCATTCGCAATAATCATTATAGAAGAACATTTTTTCCATCTCAATCTTACTACTCTTCACAGAAAATACAACTCTTTTTAGCAAATTAAGCATTTTTTTTCGTTAACTATTGAAATTTAAATTAGAATGGCTAAAATTCGTCTATTTCAAAGGAAAATTGAGAATAAAAGAGGTTCCATCATTTACAGAACTTTTCACTTCTATCTCCATTTGATATTTTTCAGCGAGCATTTTTGAAATACTTAATCCTAAACCCGTCCCACCAATATGATTTGTACGCGCTTCATCTACTCGGTAAAAACGATCAAAAATATAAGGCAAATGCTTTTCTGAAATACCCATTCCATTATCACGTATTGTGACAATAATAGCTAGCTCAGTATAATGAATGGATAATTGTATTTTTGGTTCTTTATCATTATAACGAATACCATTACTCAGTATATTTCTAAAAATTTGCGCTGCTGCTTGTTCCGTAATCGAAGCAAGACTCTTCTGTCCTATAACATCACACTCAAATTGGACATTCGGATGCAGTTGCAATAATTCTTGCTTGACATTTTTCAGCACAAGTTCCAAATCTGCCATCGCATTTCCGTCTACTTCTTCCCTTCTAGCAAGCTGCAATAATTCCTCAATCATTTTTTTCATACGGACAATTTCTTTAAGCGATGTATCGAGCGCCTCGGAGAAAACTTCAGGGTCATCTTTCCCCCATCGTTTAATTAATGAAAGATGGCCTTCAATTACTTGGATTGGCGTACGCAATTCATGAGAAGCATCCGCGACAAATTGCTGCTGCTTCGTAAAGGATATTTCAAGCTCATTCATCATCGACCTGTACATCGTTAATAAATCCCCAATTTCATCATCTGCCTGGTAATTAAATGGCGGTTGAGCTGAAAAACCCCTTTTCCGCACATCAATCATCGCATCCCTTAGCTGAACAAGCGGCTTAATTAAATAGTTGGCCAAATAATAGCTAATCGAAACGGAAAATAACAATGCCCCCAGCCCAACAATAATAATCGTCGTCAAAATATACTTTAACATGGCATGAAACGCCGTTAACGGATGGATCAATTGCATAATCCCTTGAAACGGACCGATTTGAACGATTTTATGGACAACAAAGGCGTCCGTCGTTTCAACCTTTTGCTGTTTAATAGTAGTAGTAAAATAGTCTTCAGTCTTTTGTGGAAAAGGCGCTGCACGCATGACATCATTAATACGTATTACCTCAACGCCATCAAAATTAAAAATCCGAACGGTCTGCTCTTGATTTAAAATGGCTTTCATCAGAGCCGTATTATTTTGTAATTGCTGTATTGTAACAGTACTATCTTGAGACTCAAAAAAGCCTGTAATATCATCTACTGTACGCATCGCATTTTTTTCTTCATTGTGTAAAAGCCATGTTTGAAGTGCAATAAATAATACGATGGATATAATGGCATAGCTTATAAAGATTGTGGCCCCTACTGTTAATGTCCACTTCGCTTTCAAAGATAAATTTAAGATCATTTGCTGGAGCTTTTTCATCCTCTCACCACATATCCTACGCCGCGTACCGTTTCAATATAGGGTGCCTCGGTTGTTTGCAGTTTTGAGCGCAGATGTCGGATATACACATCCACTACATTTGTCTCTACCTCGTTATCAAATCCCCAAACCATTTCTAAAATCAATTCTCTCGTACAAACACGATTTAAATTTTCTATTAATAATTTTAGTAAATCATATTCCGTCCGCGTTAATTCTAGCTTTTGCTCTTCAAAAATCACCTCATACGCCTCTGTATCTATGATTAGCTCACGGACTTGTAGCCGTTCACTCGCTGTCACTTGCCCAACACGTCTCAAAATCGAACGAATTCTTGCTAGTAATTCTTCAATGGCAAATGGTTTTACAATATAATCATCCGCACCCGCATCCAACCCTGCAACACGATCCATCACCGCATCACGTGCAGTTAACAGAAGTACTGGTACATCACTGTGTTTTCGAATTCTTCGACACACTTCAATGCCATTGAGTTCAGGCAACATGACGTCTAATAAAATACAATCAAATGTTTCGTTCATGGCCAATTCAAGCCCTGCTCTGCCATCATATGCGACAGTCACCTCAAATTGCTCATGCTTTAATTCGAGTTCTAGAAATCGGGATATATTTTTTTCGTCTTCTACTACAAGTATTTTTTGATTCATCTCATAACCTCTCTACTGGTTCAATTGCTTTATTATACTTTCATCTTAACACGACAGCTATTTTGTTCACATGAATTTGAATTTACTTTCCAAAACAAAAAAAGCTTGTTGTACATGTTCCTGCACAACAAGCCTCTTTAATATCATTTTCAACTATTTGCAATAACATCGCAAATTTTATAATTATTTTTACATTTCTGTTTGGCTTTATATAAAGCGCGATCTGCTAAATCAATTAGCTCATCTAATGTATCCCCGTGTTCTGGATACATGGAAATACCGATTGAAGATGTTGGTGAAAAATGATGGTTGCGAATTTCCCAACCAATTTTTAATGTGGCTCGAATACTTTCAATATAATTTTCCATTTGCATTAATCGAATATTTTCATAGCGCGATAAATCGGTAATGACGATTAAAAATTCATCCCCGCCTAGTCGCACAACTAAGTCTTCACTTTTGACACTTTTCACAAGGGCTTGTCCAAATTCTGTCAAAAATTCATCGCCTATATCATGACCGAAATCATCATTGATTTTTTTAAAATTGTCCCCATCAATATAAAATAATGCTACTGATTTAAAATTGGCATTTGCTTTATCTATAATAGGGATGAATTCCTTATTTAATAAACGGCGGTTTGGCAAATGTGTTAGGCTGTCGTGGTAAGCCATAAACATAAGCTTATTTTCTAATTCCTTCCGCTCGGTAATTTCACGAGAAACCATAATAATTTCAGAAATTTCATTTCGGGAAAAATCGAAAGTAATGGTGTAGTTTCCTTCTGTCCATATTTTTTCATTTTCCTTTGTTTCAAGCAATAAATCAATTTTATTTTCTACATTATAATTATGGCAAGTTTGCGCTATCATTTGACGCCATTTATCTAAGCTTTCTCCACATAGTAATTGTTCATAAGGCATGCCTAACAGTTCAGTTTCTAAATAGCCTAATTTTCGGATATACGAAGGTGAGGCATATTTAATTTTACCTGTTCGATCTGTCATAACGATAAAATCATTCGTGTTTTCTGTAATCGCCTGGAAAGTTTGTTCGACTTGATACAGCTCAGACATCAATTTCTTTTTAGCTGAAATATTAAATTGTATCGTCAAAAACTGATGAATTTCCCCAAACTCATTTACCATAGGGATTATAGTGGAATCTACCCAATACATCTCGCCATTTTTTTTACGATTGCACACTTCATTGCGCCAAACTTCTCCTGCATTTATCGTTGTCCATAAATCCTTAAAAAATTCATCTGGATGGATACCCGAATTGAAAATAGTATGTGTTTGGCCATCCAACTCTTCCCATGTGTAACCGGTATTTTGGATAACCCGATCATTCACTTCAAAAATTTTGCCTTTCCTATCTGCAAAAATAACGTCCGCAGCAGAATTTATCGCCATTTTAAATGTTTCAAATCCATGCGATGTCATTTTTAACGCTTCTTTCTGTTGAATGAATTGCGTAATTTCTTGCATAATCACGAAAACAGCAATAACTTGATCATTACTTGTAAGTGCAGAAAACGTCGCTGTAAAACATCTGCGCACTTTATCATTATCTATAAAATAGAGCATTTTTGACGTAATATTCGCACCGTTTTGAGCTTCGATTATATATTTTTTAAATAAAGGGGCACTTTCTTTATCAATACAAGGTAAATCAAAGATACTTCCCTTTTGTATATCCGATAGTTCTATATTAAAATCTTCAACGAATTTCGGATCGGCTTCGAGTAATTGGAAATCTGTCGAGATTAATACAGTAGACAAAAACGAATTAAAACAAACTGAGCGCATGAATAAGTATTTGTCTTTGATATTACGATCAACGGAAATATCCTTCGTTGTCGCCAGGATAAACTGATTATTCCCTTTTCCAATCGGAACAACTGACGTTTTTTGCTTGCGTATTTCCGATCTTTTATACGTAAAATCTTCAAAATCAACTTGCTCTTGTTTTTCAAATGATAGATTGTAATAATGTATAATATTTTTGGATAAATGAGGAGGTATTGAATGACTGACCGTTTTTCCAATTGGATTCATTTCAATTAGTTTCATCGCTGCATTATTTAAATAGATATACTTGTAATCATCATCTATTTTTTCCATATAAAACACTGCATCGCGACTATTTTCAAATAGCATATTTAATTGTTCGTATGTATAGTCTGCGCTAGCCATTTTTTCCCCTCCTAACCCCTATTTCAACACATCAAAATTCCCATTTTATGTTTTTCAATTATATGCCATTTTTAACATTGTACAATTTCACCCAGCATTACACAACTAATTGACTAAATTTTCAGATTGATTTTTTCAATATATAGGAGTCTATTATTATAATATTTCAAATAAATAACAATCCCAACATTCCATAGGGATAATGTCCGATGATTTTTGTTATTATTAATAAAGCAATTTAATTTTGCATTTCATTCAGAGACTTTCATCACTGTACTACCTACATTAGTAAATCCTACACCATGTACGTAGATTCATACAAACATATCGACCTCGAATAGGGCTAACAATAACTTACATTTACCCCTCCAGGAAAAAAGGTCCGTTTCATTTTTTACATACACTGCTTATTTTTCTTAATGGGGGTATATTAGCTGTACTTTTTGTAAACAATAACTATATAAATGAGGTATGGCACAAATACGGATTAAATTGGAATGTTAATTACGAAATAAATTCATTAAAAAGAACCCAATTTACCTCCTGCTCATATAATGAATGGATTCCCTTATCCATAATCCTTCATTACTTAGTACAGCATAAATCCCCCTTCCTGTTTCATATAATATCTCTACCTTAAAACGACAGCTAATCTACATTTCTGATTATTTCGATTGATCTGAATAAATTAACAATCGAAAGAAAATAATTGTTTTTTCGAGTATTCTACTTGCTAAGTGAGTTTATTTTATTATAAAATAACAGTATTAATCTTATTTCGATATTGTTTTTCAAAGCCAAGTATAGATCGCAACAACGGAAGCCAAAACCATAGTTTAACGTCTATTTCTTTTAGATTGGATCAAGTTCGAAATGACTACTGCCTTGTGATTAGAAAAACACCACTCAATCACCATTGATTAAGTGACTGCCATTCCTTATGTGGATTTTCCAATATGAGTAATCATTCATCCACTAAAAAGTTTTTCTATTTTAGAAAAGCTTATATTTCTAACACTTTCAAACAGGCTCTACCATTTTCCTTAAAAGGAGGCGTTTCACATGTTAAAACAACGAGAACTATACGAAACTGCAGAACTATACGAACTTTTAAAACACCCTGCTGTATTTCCTTATGTTCGACAAAAAGCAACTTCTGCTGAAGAATATCTATTTATGACAAAACAATTAATGGAAGAAGAATTTAACGAAAAAGCCATTTCCCGAACAATTACTGATGAATGGGGTATCCCGATTGGTACCATTAGTATTTTCGATATTCAAGAAGGCGCTGGTTTTTTAGGTACATGGATTGGCAAGCCTTATCAAGGTTTAGGCTATAATCAGAAAGCGAAATTAGCCTTCTTAAACGAACTCTTTTTTGAGTATGACTTCAACACGGTTTTTTTGCGCATTCGCAATGAAAATGAACGCTCAAAAGCTGCCGCATTAAAATTACCTTATGTTATTGATGCGGAGCAAACGAATCCAGTCCTTTTCGAACAAATTAATCAAGGTGAAACTAAATTTCATCTTTTTAAAATACCGAAAGATTTATTCTATATCACAACTGCGCACACGCAAAGTGATGAAGAAGAGCAAGCAATGTGAAATGACCAACCACCTGTTTTCATAAGAGGGCACTGAAAAACTTGCGTTTTTTATATCCCATTGGCGAACGTAAATTAAAAAAGACGCTATTTTGTTCGATTCGAACAAAATAGCGTCT
>NZ_JBNNMF010000031.1:0-38988 GCF_050272495.1 Solibacillus cecembensis
CAAGAATTATACGAAATGGAAAGTTCGCACCGATTTGATGCGATTTTCGCCACTTTCGACGTACAACCAATCTTTCAACTCTTTTCGAAAAAGTCATTGCGTGGGGCTCCACGTGAATGTAACTACGGTGCCATGATTCAATCCCTCATCATTCGCATTGTAGAACGTATTCCTACAATAAAGGATTTAATTAAACGTTTAGTCAATGATCCTTTATTCCATTTGGATTGCGGTTTTCTATTCTCAGATGCCGTTCCATCTGAGGCATCTTATTCACGTATGATTCGCGTGATTAGTGAATCAGATGTGATGGATTACATGCAGGATGAACTCATTCAAACAGCCTTTACTGAAGGTTTTTTTGATGATGAGCACCTTGGTTTTGACGCAACACATTTTGAATCTCGTGATGCCTCTAAGCCTTCTGAAAAAAAAGGAAGTCATGCCATCCAAAAAGCTTGGACGTAAATCAAAAGAAGAACACGCTACCTGGCTCGCCGAACAAGTAGAAATCGAAGCGAAACAAAAGACTTATGAAAAGAAGCTAGAGGCGCAATTAACCATCCCACTCAATACGCTTTGGCAAGACATTCCCATAAAGCCAAACTGGGGCATCAAGAAAAATAGTGATGGTAAAAAAACGTTCTGGTATGGATTTAAGGGTCATCTAGTTGTGTCCACAAAAAGCCAATATATCGTAGCTCGCCTGATGTCTTCAGGCAACTTAAGTGATAGTAAAGCGGCGATTCCGTTACTCAAAAAGGTAGCGCAATTTGTACCGAACCATTTTACAACCGCGATTTTTGATGCAGGTTATGATTACGAACCTATTTATCGCCAAGCACTTGATCAAACCATGCGTGTCATCATTCCTTATAATGTCCGTCGAGAAGGCGAAGTGATCGGTTTTGACCAGCATTTCCGACCAACATGTGTGCGTGAACATAGCTACTGTTACGATAGCTTTGACGAAAAATATCGTACACTCAAATTCACACGTCCAAAGGAATGTGAAACATGTCCATTAAGAAAAGATACGCTCTGTCAAAAAGTATACAAAATCAAGTGCGAAACGGATATTCGCAAGTACACGTATCCAGCAAGAGGTTCAGAATACTGGAAAAATCTCTATAAAGAACGCACTGCCGTTGAAAAAGTAAATGCCTATTTAAAGCAATTCTTTCAATTAAAAAATGTCCGTCACAGAACAGGTAGAAAAGCAAAGTTACATTTCAACCTGGTGACGTTTGTTTATAATGCCTGCAAATTAGCAATCGATCGCATTAATGCACAATTACAAGAGCAACAGGAAGCTGCATAATTTTTTTAAAACGTAAGTTTTACACAGGAGAAGTCTAAGCTCTAAAAAAAGATGATTTATGAAATTGATTCAACTATAAAGATTGTGAAATAATGTACTTAAACTAACGAAGCAAGTTAGTTCAATAATAAATGTTAAAATCAAATTAATTCAAAAAGCTATTCGGGAAAATAGATGTACTTTAGGAGGATAAAATGGACTTTTCAAATTTGATCATCGGCATGGTTAACAAAGGTGTTAGCAAGAAAAAAGTCTGCGAAGTTGAGCTAGAGATAGGATTTTCCTTACCTGAAGTATTTAAGATTCTCCTTCGATATGCAGATGGATTTATTACAGACGAAGGAGTTCATATTTATGGGACACAAGAGATTATTGAACGTAATTTAACTTATGAAGTGTTTGAATACGCACCAGGTTATATCGCTATTGGTGATGATAGTGGTGGTAGGGTTCTACTAATGAGACAAGAACCCAATAAAGTAGAGATTCTAATTGTTGACTCTGGAGATATGAACCCTAAAAATGCTTCATTAATTTCAACAGATATAATTCAATGGATTAAAAGTGGACTAAACATTAATACAAACGAAAAGACAGATGTTAATTGGTCTTATAACTGTAAAGTAGTTGTAGTGAATACTCTTGACGGAGGAATTAAGGATTTAATTAGAATAAAGAGTATTTTTGGACTTAATATTCCCACTTCTGAATTAATTAAAGGTTTAAAGAGTCTTCCTTATGTACTTATAGAAGAATACCCTTATGGTAAAGCAAAAAAACTAATTGAGAAATTGGGAAATCTTAATCTAGAAATTGAGCTCCTTTAGCTTATTCAACCCCTATGAAAGAACGTCATAAACTTTCATTCTCTGTGGTGTGGCGCGGGTTTTCCGCTACATGTATGGCTAACGGAGCAGTTTAATGCAATAAATAATTGGGGTAGTTTTGAAATTTTGGTATAAATAGATTATAGTTGGTATTAAATACCGATATTGATGAGGTGAGCCAATTGAGTAAAAGTAAGTTATTCGTAATCTTTGTATTATTCATTTTTATAGGAGTATTTGCAGCAGGTTTTTATACTCTTAGTGATGTTCTAATTGAAAAAACAGTTAAAATTGACGTACAAAACATTATAGAGAAAGACGGTAAAAACTATCTTTTAATTGATGAACGTGAGTTGTTATTATCAAAGGATTTTTACGATAAAATTGAATTAGAAAAATACAATGAATACAAAATTAAGTATGTTTATAATCGATTGAAAAAAAATGATGGTGAAGTCGTGGTGCTTAAAAGATATGGTGAACAGCCTTGGGGAAAATAACCGAGTGTAAGACTTGAAGTTTAATAAATAAATTGTCTGTCACTTTTCTTATTCAGCTAAAGGTATGCTTTCGTGCAACAAGGATTTATAACATATACATAAATAAACATAATAACGTTCCCAAATGAAAGCTTGGGAATCGTCCATCAAGCCACAAATGTTGTTAAAAACAACGTTTCGTGGCTTTTTGGTTGAACATTGTTTATACGATATTTTATGCACTTTCTTCAAAAGTCAGTTATAGCAATATCTTAGTGTTATTCGGGACACAGCTGCACGATCGACTTTAATGAATAAAATCATGTATATTTCTTAACATTGTAAATCCGCATAAATCTGACGCTATCCCTATAAATAAAGTAACATAAACAATTGCTTGTTAAACTCAAAAGCATATTTTCCACATGTGTTTTAATTGCTCGGTTAGCGTAACGTATAGTTATATCTTCACCAGCTGTCGCTACTATCACATCACTAAAATGCTCGTCAATTTTAACCCATTTTACAACACGAATTTTATCTTTAGCCAGAAGACGTTTAGCGTTAAGATATTCATTTCGTACGCTTGTTAATAAGTTATCTATAATCGGTAAATAGATTGCTTTCATTTTCATTTGTTCAGTTTGTTCCATCTTATTATAGTCTGTTTGAAGTGATTGAACTGCTAAATCTAATACTAAGTACTCGTGTACTAGTTGGCGTTGTTCGATACTTAACATTAGATAACAGCCCCTTCTTTATAAACGACCGGAGCAATGGCTAACGCGTTATCGATAATAAAAGTACGTTTAGCTTGTTTCAAGAAACAATATGCTTGAAATTTATCTCCAACCAATTTGATGATCTTAATACGACGTTTTGAAATAGAACTATCTTTAGATATATACATTAAATCGATTAATTGATTTCGTTGCATCACTTTTATTAATTGCTCTTTCATCTTCTGCACCCTCAATAAGAACGTTTGTTTGTGTTTATAATAGAACAAACGTTTCTGTTTTGGCAAGTGTAAAATAAAAAATACCAGCTCGGCTAATTTAGCTTTGCTGGTCATTATCATTTATTCGTCCCTGTTACATTTAAAAACATTGATTCTGTTGTTAACAGTGACATTTATGTTCATAATTGTTGGTATGATACATGCTAATATCAAAAGTAAAGTTGTTAGTTTTTTCATTATTAGCTCCTTATCTAAATAAAAAGTCTTATTCTACTCAACTATTACTTCTTCATAAAGAAACGATTATCCTTTTAATCTACATTATTTTATAAAATGATAAAAAAAAACGATGCCTCTAGATCTAGCTTGGTCTTTGTCAATTATTTAGCTGTACGATACACATAAGCAAATGTAAGCAGCTTCAAGTGCTTGTTCACCGAATTCAACAGAACCAATTTCCGCTTCTTTATCAAAAGCATGAATTTTAGAAGCAACAGGAAGATTGCTCTCACCTACTAAATATTCAAATTCAAGTGTGTCGTGCTTCACTTCTGGGAATAGCGTTTCACCTAAGAATGGCGTGATTTTACGCTCCTTTAAATAACTATGAACTGTTTTATGGGCAAATAACTCTAAAATATCTGGCATATTAATTTTCCACCTTTCAATTAACGAAATTTAATTTCTTTTAATGCAGTTTTTGCTTCTTCTGTTGGAGCCGTGTGCATACGAGCTTCTAAGATATAAGCCTCTACAATTAGCGCTCCTGGTTGCGGGCCATGTGTTACATCTACATCGTTATGCAAAATACCTTTTGCTGTTGCATCGTTTGCAGGTAACACAGTACCAGCTCGTACAATTTTCTTTCCGTTGGCATCTGTAGCTAGACCAGTATCACTCACTAATGTTGTAAATGATTGCACCTTTGAAGATACTAAAAAGTTAATTCGGTTATAATTTGCTACACCTTTTACATATGGCATGTGTATGCCCTACCTTTAATTAATTTTATTCCCAAGGATTCGGCGCATCTGAACCGACAGCACCTTTTTCGTTGAATTGTTTAGCAAATGCACTTCCTGCATCTAACTCACCACCTGTGCCATTGTCACCACCGGCAGGAATCCACCCTTTAATTTCAAGCTTCTTTTCTTCTTTTTCAGGAACAAACAAAAAGGACTTTGATTCTTGTAATGTTTTACGTTGCTCATCCAGTCCCTTTGTGATATTCCCTTTTTCATCTAGCTCAATTTGTTCTTTGTCGATAAGGCCTAAAACTAAGTCAACATCATGCACTTTACCTGTAAGAGTTAATTTTAAAGCAGTAGATAAGCGCTCGTCTTTTAGCTGTTTGGCATGATCTAATTTCGATTGCGCATTTTCTTGCTGTAGGTTAGTGATTTTCTCTTGAAGTCCTGGAGCATCTACATCCTTTAAACCTTCAAGTTGCGTGTCACGGTCCGCGATGGTATCGTTCGCTATTTGGAGCTCATTGACTGTATTGTCAAAATCGCTTTGTAGCAACGTCTGACCGTAACCATCTAATACTGCTTGCGTGTAAGTCCTAGCGCAATTAATTGTTCTTTCGTCATTGTAATAGCCTCCTTAGTGGGATTAATAAAGTTCGTTCTTTAATGTCTACAAACAAAAGACATAATAAAAAGCCACTCTATTTAAATGAGTGACTTTGGATAATTATTTTTCGATAATATCTTTGCTCAATATGCATTTAACCTTGTCTCTTGGTACGGTAAGCAATACATTTCCTTTTTCATCATAAAGGAAGTATGACCCTTCTTTTATTTCAATCAGATTCACCGATTTTACCTTATATGGTTTGAAGTCGTTTAAATGTACAATATAATCCATAATTAGGTTCACCCCCAATAATATATATCACATTCTATGACACGAGCTTTTCTTCCCATTCCGGAAATTTAATATTGCTATCAATATTATAAATCTTGCGGTCTTTTCCACGTGCAGCACGTTGAGATAAATCGAACTCATCATCGAAAAACGGACAAGTAGTGGTACGGCAATAGGGATGAAAAGGATTAGCTGTTATACCCGGTTCAAAATCAGCCAATTTGAAAACCTTTCCATCCATCGACTGACAAATGTCGCTCGTCTTACTGTCCAACGTAGCAATGATTTCGTAGCGTTCAACATCTAATTCATTAAATGCATCCCTGTGGCTTTTATTTTTCTATTAATAATATAGGTACACGGCTATTTCAGTTAACTCTCAAATCATAGTATATAGTGTAAAGTGATTTAACTTTACCAACCTCTTCTTCATTACCTTAAAGGGTCACTTTTAAATAAGTGATCCTTTTAATAATTTCATTAATACTATTACATATATTTCCCCATGATCGCCCAAGCTCGATGGCATGTTTTATCACAACAATACTGGCTAAGTGCTATATCACGCCTAACCAAGATAACTTCCTTCCCCGACACATTTTGATTTCATATGAAGAATATATTGATAATATAAAATTATTAAGGGAGTGGACTCATTGTTAAATGCTATCGATAGTCTATTTAATGTTTTGAAATTTGGCATATATACATTAATTGCGGTTGAAACATATTTCCAGTTTGTACTCGCAGAACATAATACATTAAGTGATGTAATCAATAGCGATATTTTTATTTTTGTCATAATTGCTGCTATTCTTGAGTCATTACATAATCTACATGATCTGTTTTTTAATCGTCTAAAGCGATAATTCCACTAGGGCAAGGTGTCCTCCGATATTGGCTATACAGCCTCCAAATAATGCAGCACATACCCATCTTTACTTTTCACCTCTTGTGCAATCGATTTTCTCCCACCCGCATTCGTGCTCTGATAGATTATCAAGCGGGAAATTAGTTAACGCCGTCTGTTTTGCATCAAAAATAATTGATTTGCCGTTATAAATACCTGATTAATCCACCTATGTTGGTTTTTCGAAATGTCCCGTCACTCTATTCCCTGTTGTTTTTAATGGTTTAAATGGTGTAGGAACTTTGCGGATATCTGCAACACCAGCATTACGATATTTATTGTTGGCCATATCGATGACGTTCTCTAGGAACGCACCATTATCCGCTGAGTACGAATAATTGCAGCATATTGTATTTGGATTGATCCCAAATTAAATCGGCGGGAGAACGCTCATTCATCGCTTCCATGATTTCTAACGTTTCTTCTGGTAGGAATTTAGCGAAAAAACCATGTGTGGTAGCGTTCTGATTTTGCTTAGGTGCACCGTGCCCCTCGTTCGTTTAGTAACTTGGTTCTTCCACTTACGAATTTGGGAATCAGATAGATCTAATTGTTCTGCAATATCTTTCAGGAGCATTTGCCCCTTGCTTTCGAGCCATATTTGAAACGCTTCATCACGCTTCGTATTTCTCGGTCTAGCCATACCTCATAAACACCACCTCCAGGCCATTTGTTTGTTTTGTAATCACCTCATTGTGCTAGTTGCTACGCAAAATAAAAAACACCCAGAAGGATGTTTAGTTTGATAATTAATATAAATGCTTTAAAGATTCTAATGGACTTGTAGCTAATATTTTTCTAACCGTTTTGTCAATCGCTTCTTCTTCAGTAAAACCAAAATCAAATCCGAAATGATCTGGGTACTGCAAATAATTCACAGTCGCTCTGTATTTACCGAAAAACAGTTCTTCCTTTATTACTATAACTTCAAAGTCATGACCGTATAGATGCATTTGTTTTTTCATTCAATATCCCCCCACACAATCATAAATCAAATGGGAATCTATTACACTGAAATCATTGAAACTATCCTTGCGTAGACTTTTGGTTGATCTCTTTTTGATGCAAAAGTATTTTCGGTTTTTTCCACAAGTCTCCTAACCACTTTTTTGGTAACATCACCCAATCCTTATCACTTCTTAATAATATGTATCGTCTAAATTTAAAAACTAAATCCTTATTCCAATACCTCTCTTTACCAAATATAAATATATGATTTCAACTTAATATAGTTAGAAAGATATTTCTATAAAAAAACACTTGCAAACACAATAATTTGGGAATAAAACAATCTACTTGGAAACTAATTTAATCAACCACTCGACACTTATCAGAAGTATTTGATTTAGGTAATTCATACAAGAAACTTAAAAATATTTGCATATAGTATTAATATATTAAAGAAAGGAAGACCAAAATGGAGAAAGATATTAAATTTTATAAAAGGTTTAAGTTTAAATCAAACCCAAATTGTCGTTGTCGTTGTTGTTGTTGTTGTTGTTGTTGTAAGTGTGAGTGTGGGTGTTGTCTGTGTTTTTGTACAGAGCCATTTTTACCTATACCACCAAATTGTAATTTTCTCGTATATGTTACAGACGCTGGACAGTTAGATACTCCTGATAATAGAGTTTCAGTAATTGATACAGCGACAAATACTATTGTCGCAACCATTCCAGTTGGAACTGGTCCACTAGAAGTAGCGATTTCACCAAATGGAACACTTGGTTATGTTCCAGCTTTCTTATCGAATAATGTAACAGTTTTTAGTACTGCAACTAACACTCCAATCGCTACCATTCCGGTAGGAGTTAATCCTCTTGGTGTTGCGGTTTCACCAAATGGAGTACTTGCTTATGTATCAAATCATGGATCTAACACTATATCAGTCATAAATACTGCAACTAATACCGTATCTGCTACTATTCCAGTAGGCCTCCAACCCCAAGGTATCGCTTTTACTCCGAACGGTGCGTTTGCTTACGTTGCAAACGAAAATTCAGGTACAGTATCAGTCATAAATACAGCAACTAATACCGTGGTTAATACAATCATTGTGGGATTGCGCCCAAGATCAATCGTTTTCACTCCGAGCGGACAATTTGCTTACGTAACAAACGAAAATAATGGCACAGTATCTGTCATTGATGTAGCAACAAACGCAGTCATTAATACAATCCCTGTTGGAGCAGGACCTGTTGGAACAGCAATTACACCTGATGGAACACGTGTCTACATTGTAAATAAAGGCGGTAATACTGTATCAGTCATAAATACAGGAACAAATACGGTAATCGCTACAATCCCTGTAGGATTATCTCCTGACCAAGTAACTATCTTGCCTGATGGAACATTTGCATATGTCACAAATCAAGCTGACAATACTGTGTCTGTCATAAAAATAGCAACCAATATGGTCGTTGCTACAATCCCAGGATTTAACGGTCCTACGGGTATAAAAACAGGTTCAATCTGCCAATAAAAGATTAACTTTATATATTAAGGAGTTGATTTCTTAATCCAGAGTTCTTGGGGTCAAGGGGTTCAAACAATAAAAAACAGGCACCACCCCAGATTTGGTCTTATTGTATCAAACAATTAACCCAAGCCGAATGAAGTAAACACCTCATAACTAATACATCTGATAATGTCTCATTGGGATAGCATAATAAAAGCCCCTCGATTTCTGATGGGGCTTTACATTCACCTATTGGAAGTCCTCATAATAAAGGGCTATATAGCTAAAAGTGAGTGGTCCACTTCCCTAAATATTTCAGCCAAACTTTTCAAAATTCAAAAATGTAAAAAATACACTTCCGCATCTCATCGATGTTATTACTCCCTATTGTTATGGTTGTTTGTGGAATAATTTACAAAATGGTTTTTGAAAAACTCTTGCCCCAAAAGATATTCAATTTTTTCCTTGGTCCAATTACATTACTAGGTTTCTTTGTATGGGCGATACCTATGAATATGGGATTCTATGAATTTTTCCGTTCGATACTTTAGAGAACTTCAAACATACTTACTATAATTGATCTGTATAGTTATGCTGATTTGGGTGGGAGCTCAGGTCTTTTTTTTGTTCCAATTGCTTGTTATCTATCGTTCACCAACTAAATCGCCAATATTTTTTTACATCGAGAATAAAAAATACTCAACCACTTCAAATTTCACAATAGCCTAATAATTCCGGAATTAAATTAATGAATTATGCGCAAGTTGGTACTTTGATTTTGACTAGCACTAGCACTTAATTAAGCGGTACTATACTTTTTTTAATCGGTTGCAGCTATAGAAATTCAGATGAAATTGCAAAATAGATTAACCATTATTTTCTGAGTGAACCCAAAGAGTGTACGTTTATTTTTTACGACATTGACTAGCTTCTTCAAATGCTTGTCTTGAATTCGTTTATATCTTCTTTTTTACGAAATAATATATTTCTTTTAATCCTTAAAGTAGTTCAGTAGTCTACTTCTGCGGCTTTGTTGTCCTTTAACTTCCGCATAGTTTATACGAAAAGTTCATTAAATCTAGGCATTTTATTTAAATAGTTATAGTAAATATAGTAAAATATTGGTATGGTATTAGGAAGATTATAGTAATTTAATAAAGGGGTTAATTTATGAGTAAAACACTTGAGAATTTACAAAAGGAAGTCATATTTGAAACCAAGAAAGGATTTCCCATTTTACTGTCTGGAGCTATTATCTTTTTAATTTTCACCCTAATGCCATTAGTTTTTCCAATAGAAGTTGTGCAATTAATATGGATATTTGGCTTAGGTGCTATTTTTCCTTTTGGAATTCTGATTAGTAAAATGCTTGGTGTTAATATTAACGCTACTGGCAATCCATTAGGTACTTTAATCGGGATAGTTGCGGCTCCTCAAGCGTTTTATATACCTGTATTTATTATTGTATATATGAATATACCGGAATACCTACCCTTCACAATCGGTTTACTTGCAGGCTCTCATTTTCTTCCTTACATGTGGATTTATAAAAGTAAAGCTTATTTATTTGTGACTTTGGGAGCCTGTTTTTCTGCTCTAATCTTAGGTGGCTTCTTTGTCGATCATGCATTCACGCTTGTACCTTTAGCTATTTCTATCGTGTATGGACTAGGTGTGCTGTTCATTCAAAGAGAGCTTAAAGTTAATCTTGTTTAAAATCACCTTTTAATAGGTGATTTTTTTTTTGAAGAAACTATATCTACTACACGTTTAGGTCAATTGTAGCAAACTAAATCCCCTCCAAATAATACAGTGTGTGCCCTTGTTTTGGCTTAACTGCAGAACACTCATTCACAAAAGCTTCCCAAGTCTTTTTAGCATTTCAATTGTTTTAAGTATTGGTGTATACTTAAAACAATTTTTCAAATTAAAAAATTTTAAGGATAATAAAAAAACTTCTGAACAGACTAAATTCGGGAGGTGAAATACATGCAAAATAATAACAACAACGAATATGTTAAACAAATCAGACAAAAAATCCAGCAAGCAGAAGCGAACAAAAATCAAGCTTCTGGTCGTTTTGCAACTCCGAATGCCATGAACTCAATGAACGAAGAATTCGGCATGGAGACCGATGTTAACCAAGTCAAACAACAACTTCAACAAGCAGAAGCGAATAAAAATCAAGCTTCTGGACAATTTGGAACTTCGAATGCAATGAATGAAGAATTCGGAAGTGAGACGGACGTTAACCAAGTCAAACAACAACTCCAACAAGCAGAAGCAAACAAAAATCAAGCTTCTGGACAGTTTGCAAATAATGCGAACGAAAACGAAACAAATTAAGTTAATCCATCCTAAACCGGCAAACATTTTTTTGCCGGTTTTTTTTACATATCCCCCGCTTACCCACTGCCATAAATAAAAAAGTTGCAATGTGAGACGCATCAAGAATCTACTTTGCGGGTAGTTACCTGTTTCGAATGCGCTCACGGTGCACCATAAAAGCCCTCCACGGTTCGTTTGCGGAAGGCATAGAAAAAAGTGTCCATTAGAAAAATCTCATTTTACTCAATAAATTTAGAAATCTCTTCGTGGTTAAAAATGTCTTTTCTTAATTTTTGTAACTTGTCATTTTCCTGAATCATTTTTTGTTCTACTTTATCTTTGCCGTCTAAATTAAATTTCCCTTCATGAGCAGATGCAATACCATGCTGTCCCCACTTTTCGGTCCAGCCGAGAAACAGTAAATATTTATTCCCTTGTTCCATTTTTGTATAGTCGCCATAAAAGACATCGTATTTACCAGGTGATAGTCCTTTCTCCATTATATAATAAGGCTCCCTAATATCGATTATCTTTTGGCCGAGTTCATTGTTTCCTTTAATGAGCTGAGAGATTTTTATTTTGCTTACATGGTGACCGTCTGGATAACCGCCTCCATAAGGTGTCAATACATTTTCAGGTTCATCAACTAACTCCGCAATAACGACTAGATCGCTTCCATTAAGGCGTTCTTCATAATTATCATATGAAGCCATCATGCCGCCATGAATGTTTTTTGTTTCTACTATATATTGATCAGCAACAAAATAAATACTGATGGCAAGCCCTAGCGTTATAGAAAATCCGATAACCATTCTTTTTTTCAATTTCAATTCCCTCGTTTACATCAGATATAGTTGCTTTGAAAAAGTTTCTACAATAATAAATAACCTTTACATCTGCCCTAATTGTTTTCCTGCGATTTGATAAACTTCAAGGAAACTTTTTGATTCCATCACTCAAATAATTCCTCATCCGCAATTTCATCTGGATTAATCGCATCATATTGCGCTTTTACCTCAGCTGACATCATTTCATTAAGCCCATAGGTAACATCATTTTGACCTGCAGCTAAAATACGAGCTTCAATTGTAATACCTTTAATACCTCTAACTCATTGTATATACGTTCATATTTTTCGTAGCCCATTGATTCGCCACTATTCACTTTAATTCATTATATAACACGGAATAAGTTGCTTAAAACATTCTTAAGCTAAAGTGTTTATTATTTTGTTATTCGCCTTTTTATTTGAAACGCCATTTGCCCTTTTAAGATTTAGCAGTCCTTGGTTTATCATTATTTGTGGTATGGCTTTTACGTTGACGTATTTAAAGTACAAGGAAAATTTTAGGGGAACAGTGTGACATCAACTTCCTCATACCAATTAAAGTCGCAATTTTCACTATAATATTAGTGAAATTCATAACTTATTGATTATAATGAATGTAATCGAATTCGAGTTTCGAATTATAAAAGGAGTTTGTTAAATGGAAAAATCTAAACTTCAATCTTTTTGTCTCACACTACCTGGAACAACACATGATTACCAAGTAGACTGGCAAGCGGATCGTTATCATGTTGGCGGAAAGATGTTTGCAATGATGGGAGGAGATGTTGACAGGAAGCCTATCATCACTTTAAAATGTGACCCCGCTCGTGCGGAAGAATTACGAGAAACTTATCCAGGTATTATTCCAGGTTATTATATGAATAAGACGCACTGGAACTCTATTTATTTAGATTCAGATTTATCCGATGATATGATAGAAAATCTAATTCTTCATTCGTATCAGCTAGTTTTTGAAAAACTAACAAAGAAAGTTCAAAATCAAATTGATCCTAAATTTTCATAGGCGCTTCCTCAAATAGTAACGTGGCTAAGGGTATTTGCTAATGACCCTATAATTTGTTACTCTTGGTTTTATTAAACGATACAGCTTTGAAGGGACTGAATTATGCGCAGATAGCGATATTTTTAATCTAATCGATCAAAAATATTGGAGGAAAAAGAAATGATAAAAGAACTAAACACTGAAAGAATGTATTTAAGAAGAATGGAAGTTTCACACTCACCTAGCTTGTTTAAAATTTGGTCTGATCCAGATGTAACGAAATTCATGAATATTTCTAGCTTTACACAAGAAGTTCAAGCAAAAGAAATGATTGAACTTTTTGAAGGTTTGGCTCAGACGAATGAAGCAATTCGGTTCAGCATGATTGAACGAAAATCCAACGAAATAATAGGTACGTGTGGGTTCAATTTTATAGACTTTGAGAATGCTAAGGCTGAAATTGGCTATGACCTAGCTAAAGCCTATTGGGGCATGGGGTATGCTCCAGAAGGTATAAGTGCATTGTTTACTTATGCATTCGAAACTTTGAAACTAAATAGAATCGAAGCAAAGGTAGAACCTGCGAATGTGAATTCTATCAAGGTTTTACAAAAACTTAATTTCACATTTGAAGGAACTTTTAGACAGTACGAAATATCTAAAGGGAACTTTATTGACATTAATATGTATTCGCGATTAAGAACAGATTGATATCGAATTACTAGGCTTATATCTTTAGTGTGAGCATACTACCTTTTTTCAAATTACAACCTACAACAATCAACTGCCAATCAATCACTACACAAAAAGCTTATTGGAATCAGAAACGCCCTGTCCAATAAGCTTTTTGATAAATTATTTTCACCACTAACTATAGCGATAAAACCCTTGCCCTGTTTTTCGTCCATAATGCCCTGCACGTACGAGCTTTTTCAACGATTGTGGAATGCGATATTTCGAATCCCCGGTTTCATTTAGCAGTGTCTCTTGAACATACAGTAACGTATCCAAGCCGATCATATCCGCAAGCTTTAACGGGCCAATTGGTTGATTTGTCCCTAAAACCATCCCTTTATCAATATCTTCAGCGGTTGCAATACCTTCATCTAAGACAAAAATCGCTTCACTAATCATCGGTACGAGTATGCGATTGACAACGAATAATGGTGCATCGGTCACCGTAATACTTTCTTTCCCTATTTGCGTTGCTAATTGTTGAACAAAGGCGATTGTTTCATCTGAAGTGGATTCCCCACGAATCACTTCGACGAGCTTCATGACCGGAACTGGATTAAAGAAATGCATACCGCACACACGATCAGGACGCGTAGTTGCAGCTGCAATTTCTGTAATTGAGTAACTGGAAGTATTGGATGCAAAAATCGTCTTTTGCGCACAAATTTCATCTAACTCTTTGAAAATCGCCTTTTTCATTTCCATATTTTCAATAATCGCTTCTACAATTAAATCCGTATCTGCTAATGCATTCTTTTCGGTAGTAAACTGAATACGTTGGAGAATTTCATTGCCACTTTGCATGCTGTCATGCTTTTTTAACACTCTTTCAATATTTACAGCAATGACTTCACGTGCTCTCGTTATTGCCTCCTCATTAAGGTCACTAAGTATGACATCATATCCTGCCATGGCAAATGTTTGGGCGATGCCATTTCCCATGATGCCTGACCCGATAACTCCTATTTTCAAGCTCTCTCACCTACCTTCAATTGACTAGTTTTCTGTATGTTCAATGACCACTGCAATCCCTTGTCCACCACCGATACAAAGACTTGCGACTGCATATTTTCCATTGCGACGTTTTAGTTCATAGGCCGCTGACAATAATACCCGTGCGCCACTTGCACCTACAGGATGGCCAAGCGCAATTGCTCCACCATGGATATTTGTTTTGGAACGATTTAATCCAAGTTCTTTTTCAACTGCTAAAAATTGCGCGGCGAACGCTTCATTTACTTCAAATACATCAATATCGTCAATTGTCAGGTTCGCTCGTTCCAATGCTTGTTTGATAGCTGGCACAGGACCAATGCCCATAATTGTTGGATCGACGCCAACTACACCCCAAGAAACAATGCGTGCTAAAGGTTTTAATCCGTGATTTTGCACGGCATCTTCACCGGCTATAACAATGGATGCCGCGCCATCATTAATTCCCGAAGCATTACCAGCTGTCACGGTTCCATCTTGTTTAAATGCAGGTCGAAGTTTCGCCATTCCTTCTGCATTTACTTGTGGTTTAATATGTTCATCTTTATCTATCAGGATAGTCCCTTTTCGTGTTTTTACTTCTACCGGCACAATTTCTTCTGCAAATATTCCGTCTTGCTGTGCTTGTGCGGCACGTTGATTGGATTCAATGGCAAACGCATCTTGTTCTTCACGGGAAATCTCATACTGTTCAGCTAATTTTTCCGCTGTTAGCCCCATACCGCTTCCTGTATATTGATCAGTTAACGTCGATTGCAGCATGTCTTGAAATTTCAATGCACCCATTTTTGCCCCGCCGAATCGTTGTTCAAAGTTCGCATATGGCGATTGTGACATATTTTCTGCCCCACCCGCTAACACAATTTGTGCTTCACCAAGTAAGATGTGCTGCGCGCCTGTTACAATGGCTTGCATCCCTGAACCACATAATCGATTCAATGTTAAAGCGGGAACTTCTTGTGGTACACCTGCATGAAGCCCGATATGACGCGCCAAGTACGATGCACTTTCACTACTATGAATGACATTTCCGTAAATGACATGATCTACTTGATTCGGTTGTATATTGGCACGCTTCATTGCTTCAACCGCTGTCGCTGCGCCAAGTTCTGTAGCCCCTACACTCGAAAAAGACCCTCCAAATGCAGTAAATGCTGTTCTTGCTCCGTCGATTATATATACATTAGTCATTGTTTAATGTTCCTCCTTTTTTGAATCAATCACTTTACCTCACACACCAACATCCTCTTTCGGGCCCAATGTATGCTTCAACACTTTCCCCGAAGCATTTCTCGGTAATTCATTCAGGAATTCTACTTCCATTGGCACTTTATATTTCGCGATTTGCGTTCCTAGGTAGTCCTTCACTTGTGCTTCAGTTATCGTTTTTCCTTCCTTCAAAACCGCATATGCTTTAGGTACTTCCCCGTACACTGGATGCGGTACACCGACTACTGCCGCTTCTAATAGTTCAGGAATTTGATAGAGTACTTCTTCCACTTCAACGGGGTAAACATTTTCCCCGCCTCGTATAATCATGTCTTTTTTGCGGTCGACAATATACAGAAGCCCATCCTCGTCGAATCGCCCTAAATCACCTGAGTATAGCCAGCCGTCTTTAATCGCGCGTGCTGTTTCTTCTTCATTTTTTAAATAGCCTTTCATGACTTGAGCACCTTTTACGACGATTTCTCCAACTTGTCCAATAGGTAGTGAATTGCCGTACTCATCGACTACCCGTACTTCCGTTTGTGGAAGTGGTTCACCGACTGAGCCGATTTTACTTAGTGCATAATGGTCTTTTAGAGAAGAAGCAGCAGGTGCATTTTCCGTTTGACCATACAAGTTTTGTACTTTAATATTTGGGAAGGTTTCTTTTAATTTCTTCAAAATTTCGTAAGGCATTGGAGCCGCGCCATAACCGAATAAACGCAATGTTGGAAGCTCAATTTCCTTTATATGCGGCAAATTCAACAGGATTGTATACATGGCTGGAACACCGAAAAACATCGTCGGCTCTGCATTTTGTAAAAGTGCTAATGTTTTGTCAGTAGAAAAGGCCTCTTCAATAATAATTGTGCCCCCTTTATACGTGACTGGGACAACGAATACATGCGCTGCTGCACAATGGAATAATGGCGTGGACACAAGCATCCGATCATTTTCCGTAATATCCATTACTTCGGACCAAACTTCCCCAGCTGCAATGATATTTCGATGCGTCAACATAACTCCTTTTGGTTTTCCAGTTGTTCCAGATGTGTACATAATAACGGACGTATCATGCTCCCCTAATGGCACAGGTGAAAAGTGAAGTGATTCATCTTCAAGAATTTTTCCAAGCTGATCATCCCCACCGATTGCCAGCTTTTCATGGAAGACATGCTGCGTTTCGTTAATGATATTTTCAATTCGTACATCATAAATAAGTGACTTTGCTTCTGAATGATTGAAAATATATTCCACCTCAGGGGCAGCGAGCTTCGTATTGACGGGCATAACGGAAAATCCACCTAATTGCAGACCGAAATAGCATACTAAAAATATATCTGTGTTTAATGAATAAAGCGCAATAATATCTTCCTTCTCATAGCCTTTTGATTGAAAGTAAGCCGCAACTCTTTTCGCCTTTTCATAAAATGAATCATACGTCCACTCACGTCCGTTATAAGAAGTAAACACCTTGTCCGGTTGATTTTTCGCATAATTTCCGAATAATTCAGGTAGTAACATAGTAATCTCCCCTTTATTTCAATAATTTAATAACATAGTCTGCAAAATGCTGTTTGAGCTCTTCCTTTGCCATTCTCCCAGTCGCGCTATACCATTGTTGAATCCAATTCATCGCGCCAAGTATGATCATTCGGACAATAATCGGCTCTTTCACATGAAATTCCCCTACAGCGACACCCTTTTCAATCGCTTGGTCAAACAAACTAGAGTAATGTTTACGTAATTTCAGCACAGGTTCAATTTGTTCTGGATTAAACATTTGTTTTGGCTCGATAATCATGTTGAATGTTTCTTTTTCCTCCACCGCATAGTTGATATGTGTGGCGACCATTTTCCGAAGAATTTTTTCCGCGGTGCCCTCCCCTTGTAACTCTTCCTCAAGCTCCCCAGTTGCTTGCGCGAGCACAAGTTTATGACATTGGTACATTAAATCGCCTTTATTTTTAAAGTAATAATATAATGAGCCCTTCGTCATCAACATTTCTGCCGCAATTTCTTCCATTGTTGCACCGTCATAACCTCTCCGATTAACAATAGTAATGGCGGATAATAAAATTTGTTCTTTTTTCTTTAAGATTTTTTTCTCAGAGAGTTTCATTTTCAACCTCCTAAGACAGTATTTTTTTTGCGATAATGCCTTTCATAATTTCGGTTGTCCCGGCGTAAATAGACGTTACGGAAATATCGCGATACCTACGAGCAATTTCATATTCCTCCATATAGCCATAACCACCGTGGAGTTGAAGGCATTCGGCTGCTACTCGTTTCGCCATTTCACTAATCCACCATTTGGCCATCGATACTTCCTTGACGATATCCTCGCCATGTATATGTTTTTCGGTCAGAGTATTCACATAGGTTCTGCCCATGTCAATTTCTGTCGCCATTTCAGCAAGTTTAAATTGTGTATTTTGAAAATCGGCAATGCGGCTACCGAAAGCTTTCCGTTCTTTCACATAATCAATTGTCAGTTTCAGCATTTCTTCTGCCTCTACTTGAACTTGAAGCGCTACGACAAGACGTTCTTGCTGCAGTTTTTCCATTAAGTAATAAAAGCCTTTTCCTTCTTCACCGAGCAAGTTTTCGACAGGTACTTTTACATCTTCAAAAATAAGCTCTGCTGTATCCCCGGAATGCATGCCAATTTTATTTAACTTTTTCCCTCGTTTGAACCCTGCTGTACCATTCTCAACAATGAGCAAACTAATTCCACGGTACGCTGGTTGTGCATGGGGATCTGTTTTACAAACAACAACGACGTAATCTGCGTGCATGCCATTTGTAATGAATGTTTTTTCTCCGTTTAAAATATAGTGATTCCCGTCTTTACGTGCATTTGTTTTAATACCTGCTAAATCCGAACCAGCACCAGGCTCTGTCATGGCGATTGCGGATATATATTCACCTGTAACGCTCTTTGGTAGCCACTTTTGTTTTTGTTGCTCCGTGCCATACGCTGAGATGTAAGGGCTTACAATATCGGAATGCAAACAGATTCCACTCGCTAAACCAACCCCTACTCTTTCTAATTCTTCGGTTAAAATCATAGAGTAAGAGAAATCAAGTCCCAAACCACCATACTGTTCGTCCACCCAAGGAAGTAAGAAGCCATTTTCACCTAGCTTTAACCAAAATTCACGTGGGATATCACGTTTTTCTTCCCATTTTTCGTAATATGGATACGCTTCTTTTTGGAGCATTTTTTGAAGTGCTTCCCGAAACATCTCATGCTCTTTTGTTAGAAAATTTGCTTTCATATATTATTAATCCTCCTTAACATCTAAAATCTATTTTCTGTAAATTCTGAATTAATTTTTATTTTAGCTGTCTATTTTCCAAATTGCAACACTTTTTTAAACGCTGTTCAATTTTTAATCTATGTTCAAACTTTGAATGGTATTCATAATAAAAATTAGATATTTCAGCTCCTCATTAAAATGTGTGCTTGACTATATTGCGCGTCTTGCTATGGGAGACGGCGAATTCTTCAATAGATTTTCCTGTTTTCCTGCAGTAACTAGCCAATTTTAAGCGTTACTCGCCAAAATATATCGTAAACTAGCCGAATTGGGGGAGTAACTAGCCAAACCACGTTTTTTTCGCCAAATTTCTTCATTAACTAGCCCATTTCTCTGCCCTAATAAAGATTCCAATGTAATTCATCCTAATAAAGAGTTAATGAGAAACACAAATAGCCTTGTTAGATTGTTCTAACAAGGCTATTTTAACTTTTCTTGGAACGCTACATCCCTTCTCCTGCGGGATACCGTGAAACTCTAGCTAGTTGCTATTCCGGTAGCGCGTGTCAGTTCCGACGAGCCGTTCGCTCTATGCCATCAGCGATTACTTTGTACAGTTGGTGCGGCAGGTCATGCCCCATTCCCTCAACCAACATGAGCTCGGCGCCGGGGATGGCAGAAGCCGTGTCCTCGCCACACGCTGGGTCGATTAGGGGATCATCCACCCCATGAATGACAAGTACTGGTACTTTTATAGTCGCAAGCCGCGGACGCCGGTCACCGGCGACAGCCATAGCAGCTATTTGTCGTCCGACACTACCAGGAACGTAGGCTCTCTGGACTTCCTCAAGAATGAGCGTCCGATAAGCATCCTCTTCAAACGGATAACCGGTGCCGGCGATGCGTTTGGCAAAAGAGAGCTTGTGCGCCAAAAATCCTGCTTCATCCTCAAAGGGGTTCGGCGCCGGTTTAGTCATCATCGCCATGATTTCTGGGGACGTTTGCGGAAGTGCGGGATTACCGGTACTGGACATAATGGATGTAAGTGATAAAACCCGTTCAGGATACTCACTAGCTACAATTTGAGCAATCATTCCACCCATCGACCTACCAATAAAGTGAGCTTGGTCAATTGATAGTGCGTCGAGCAGTCCGATAGCATCTTTGGCCATGTCATGGAGAGTATAAGGTATATCAGGTTGCTGTCCTGACATAAGAGCAAACGATAGTGAGTTAAAATCCAGTGTCGGATAATGGCTAAAGTGCGACGAGCAACCTACATCACGATTGTCAAAGCGAATGACGCGAAAGCCCCGCGCTACTAATATCTTACAAAATGAATCCGACCATCTAATCATCTGTGTTCCAAGACCGGCAATTAGGAGAATAGCTTTGTCATTTTCGTTACCGAAACTGTCATAGGCCAAATCTACGTCGTTAATTTTTAGGATGTTCATAATTATGTTCTCCATCTTTTATTTTATTTTTACATATAATGGGCGAATGCTATCGAATATACTGATAAAACAACCCATCATTCGTATCGTACCATAACATTTGACCAAGTTTTTTCTTCGGTAGTCTTACGTTCAAACCCCATTCAGGGTATTGTTTGATCAATTGAATTTGTTCGCCTGTCGCAAAGGCTACAAACGAAATATAATGTTCCTTTGTCATTGGATGTTCGCTGGAAATGAACCATTCATTGTCAATCATCTCAACGTTTAATTTTTCAGCATCTGTTGCCTTTTTTGCTTCAAGTGGTTCAAGCTTTCTTCCGCAGCATGACACCGTAAAATTCCCTGTTGCAAGCCCAATGTTCGTGCAATTCGGACATACATAATAAAGTGATTTTTTCATATTTCCTCCTACGATTTCATTCATTGTGACTTCCCCATCTAATAAATCTTCAATGGGTACTTCTAGGAGGGCTGATAATTGCGGTAACAACGTAATATCTGGACAACCATACCCGCGCTCCCATTTCGAAATGGTGCGGTCGGAAAGATGCATTTCATCTGCTAGTTGTTTTTGAGTCAGCCCTTTTTCCTTCCGCAATTGATAGATCAGCTTACCAATTTTTTCATTATCCACGTGTAATCCCTCCTACTGCTTCTATCATAATGTACCTTAAATCGCATGACAACAAACGCTCCGTAGAGTTTTATTCAAAAAAACAGCCTGCGAATAAATATATTCACAGGCTGCTCATTAACTCTTAGTTATCTTTTACATCTTTACGATTTTTCTTCAGCATTTTTGATAATAGTTCATACACAATTGGTACGACAATTAACGTTAATACTGTCGAAGATATTAAACCACCGATTACTGTGATCGCTAAATCTTGTGAAATTAAACCACCACCAGCACCGCCAAATGCCATTGGAAGCATAGCCCCAATTGTCGCGATTGCTGTCATTAAAATCGGTCGTAATCGCGTTGCGCCCGCTTCTAAAATCGCATCACGCATGTTCATACCAGCTTGCTCCATATGAATAATGCGGTCGACGAGTACAATCGCATTCGTCACGACAATACCAATTAACATGAGTAGCCCCATTAATACAGAAACCGAAATCGTTTGACCTGATGCCCATAAGCCAACCCATGAACCGATTACCGCGAATGGTAATGAGAACAGAATGGCAAATGGTGCTAAGCCCTCACCGAATGTTACAACTAAAATGAAGTAAACAATAGCAATAGCTGCTACCATAGCTAACGCAAGCTGTGTGAAAGTTTCAGCCATATCCGCTGCAACCCCACCAACACCTGTTGTTACGCCTTTTGGTAAATCTAAGTCAGCCATTTTTTTATCGGCAGCCGAAGTGGCTTTTGAAATATCTTTATCTGTAATTGTACCTGTAACCGTCGCAAAGAATTCACCTTTTTGACGTGATAAAGAAGTTAATGTTGTGCCTTCTTCTACTTTTACTAACTCACCAAGAGTCATTGTAGTACCCATTGCTGTTTGGACTGGTGTTTTTAATAATTCATCAATCGAAGCTGCACTTGTTTTTGCATCACGTTGTACAACAACATTAATGTCTTCACCGTTACTTTCTACTGTTGTTAACACTTCTTTTGACGTATCCGCTTGTAATGCCATTAAAATTTGAGCTGTTGTTAAACCATATTGTAAAACGTCTTGTTGATCCACTTTTAACACATGTTCAACATATGGGTTTGAAGCATTTGATTTAATGTCCTCTAAACCTTTAATCCCTTGTAATGCGCCCTCTACTTGCGAAACCGCTGTACGTAATTTATCTAAATCTTCACTGTAAAGCGTGTAGCTTACTTCATTAGAAGACATGCCACCCATTCCGAAGTTTTGCGTTTTCCACTCACCCGATTGACCGATGTTGAAAATATAGTCTTCTACTTCCTTTTTCGCTTTTGTGAATTTTTCAGCTGGCATTTCTGGGTCGAAAATTAAGAACATTAATCCGCTACCAGCACTGCCGCCCATCATCATAGCAGATGGATCTGTTGATGCTTCTGTTGTCACAGATAATTGAATAATATCAATATCGTCACGTTTTAATAATTCTTTTTCAACCGTTTCAATATTCGCTAATGTATTATCAATTAGTTCACCTGTGCCTGGCGCATAAGTTAAATACATCGTCTTCTCTTCTTGTGAGCCCATGAAGCTAAAGCCAATTAATGGTGTTAGCATTAATGATCCAACAAGCATTGCCACGGCAACAATTGAAGTAATCCATTTATGATTTAAACATTTTTCTAGGAAGTTACGGTAAGCAATCGCTAATTTCCCAACTTCTTTATGCTGACTTTCTTCTTTTACCCCGTAAATTTTCTTGCGGAATAAGAAGTGCGAAAGTGCTGGTACGATTGTAACTGCAACGATTAATGACGCAAATAATGCAAATGTCATTGTTAAGGCA
Source organism: Solibacillus cecembensis (assembly GCF_050272495.1). NCBI lineage: Bacteria > Bacillati > Bacillota > Bacilli > Caryophanales > Caryophanaceae > Solibacillus > Solibacillus cecembensis. Next base: position 23,097 of record NZ_JBNNMF010000031.1, read on the forward strand.
AATGGCATGAATAATTCACTTACCATACCACCAACAAAAATAAGTGGTGCGAATACAGCTACTGTTACTAATGTTGAAGAAAAGATTGGTTTGAACATTTCAATCGTTGCTTCACGAATTAGTGCGCGCCCTTGGAGTTTTTCATCTTTCAAATGCATACGTCGGTAAATATTTTCGACGACGACGATGGAGTCATCAATAACACGACCAATCGCGACCGTGATGGCACCGAGCGTCATAATATTTAACGTAATATCTAACCAGTTTAGTAATAGTAATGCCATAAATACTGAAACTGGAATCGAAATAATCGAAATAATAGTAGATTTAAAGTCACGTAGGAATAATAAAATAATTAGGATCGCAATTAAGCCACCAAATACTGCTTTCTCAATCATTGTGAAAACAGAATCCTCAATCGGCTTTCCTTGGTCAAGTGAAATATCCACTTGTAAACCTTTGATTAATTTTTCTTCATCTTTAATTAACTCTTTCACAGCATTTACAACCGTCACCGTATTGGCATCTTGCCCTTTTACGATTTGAATCGCAATCGCGTCTTTACCGTTTGTACGTGAAACAGATTGCACTTTACCAACTGTTTTAATGTCAGCAATATCCCCTAATTTCACGAACGGTTCTGGATTTGCTGCAGATGGTGTAACAGGAATAAGCATTTCTTTTAAGTCTTCCATTGTTTTGAACTTACCATCAATTGCAACGGCTTGTTCTCCATCTTTAAATTCATATAAACCTAGTGAAATAGCTAAATCACTTGCTTGAATCATTTGTTTCACGGAATCCTCTGTTAAACCAAGGTCTGCCATTTTCTTTTCATCATATGTGAAGGCAACTTCTTCAATATGTTGACCAGTAATCGATGCAGATGCTACCCCGTCAATTTTATTGATTTTTGGTAGAATTATATCTTCCACTGTCGATGTTAACTCAACAATATTTTCTTCTGTGCTGCTGATTGATAGCGCAACAACAGGCATCATGTTCATACTAATCGCCATAACTGTTGGCTTCTGTACATCTTTAGGTAATGTAATATTATCTAACGCCGACTCTAATTGGCGCTTCTTTTCATCCATATCTACGCCGTACTCATATTCTACTTGAACTTGAGATACGTTTGACGAAGAAGTTGAGTACACACCCTTTACGTCTTCTAAACTTTCAATTGCTTTTTCAAATGGTACGGAAACATCATCCATTACCTGTTCTGGTGTTGCACCAGGATAAACGCCCATTACGATTAAGAATGGGATTGAAATATCTGGAATGGATTCCATTTTCATACGCGTTGCAGAATAAATTCCTGAAAACGTGATGATTAACGTCAATAACCATACCGCCAATTTATTCTTTATGACAAAATTCACTAAACCGTTCACTGTTCCACCTTACCTTTCTTGACTTACTAACATTACCATTTTATAATAATGACTAATCGGTCAACTGTCAATTCAAAGGGGTATATAAATATTATGACAAAAAAACAAATTATTATTGATGCTGCGATTGAATTATTTGCGGCCAAAGGAATTGAAGCAACATCTGTTCAGCAAATTACAGAGCATTGTGGTATTTCAAAAGGCGCATTTTATTTATCCTTTAAATCAAAAGACGAACTAATCATTGCCATCATTGAATACTTTATGAGCAATATTATTATGGATGTTGACCATGCAGTCAGTGAAACGGCAAATCAAACGGATAAATTATACGTTTATTTTGTAAAAACCTTTACAATTCTATCCCAATACACAGGATTTGCTGAGATTCTCATGCGTGAACGATCCACGACAATCAGTGAAAAATTGATTGAAAAGGTTCATTTTTTTGTCGAAATGGCGAATGGTAATTTAACAAAGTTACTATTTGATGTTTTTGGAAATCAAATTGAAGAAAAGCAATATGATTTGGTTGTGGTCGTAAATGGTATGGTCCATTCCTATGCGCAAATGCTATTTGAAAGCAAACAGCATATCGATATTCAAAAACTTGCCGAAACATTAGTGGAGAAAACGACCATTTTAGCGATGAATAGTGAACTCGTGTTTTTGAAAAAGCCAATTTCCCTACCGCATGCAAGTGAGTCCATTCCTCCTGTTGTAGAAATTATCCAAGGGCTTCAGCAAGCATGTACTTATTCCTCTAATAAGCTTGAAAAAGAATCCGCTCAGTTATTAATTGAGGAGCTTCAAAGTGACACGGCGCGTGCAGCCATTGTTCTAGGCTTAGTGTCTAATCTTGAGAAGAATGATAAGTTTGAATGGTATTGTTACTTATTAAGAAAGCAGTTTCAATGATTGGAGCAATAAATGAGGGGGGAATTCGGATATCCGCTTCCCCTTCGTTTTACAAAAACTCACGGATGGCTTGAATGACAGCTTTCGAGTCTTCAAGCATACCTAGGTGACCCGTATTCGTCGTTACTTTTTGAACGTGACGATTATACGTTTCAATCGGCTTTACCGCTTGATCCTGCTCACCCTCGATAATGAGTAATGGAATCTCAATATTAGCAACGAGTTCACGCTGGTCCGTGCGCGTCATCATCGCTCCTAGCGCGGCAATTAACCCGTCAGATGTTGCTTCATACGCTATTTCCTTCGCGAACAATATATCATCTGTTTTCGCATCAGGTGCTAAAAAATTTTCAATAATGCCATCTACAAATGAACCAACACCAGATTCATGGATTTCATACTGTTGCTTCGTTCTTTTTTCAATGGCTTCTTGTGTATCAGCTGCATCAGAAGAATAAAGTAAAATGGCTTTATCAATCGGAAAGAGCTTCTTTTCTAATACTGCTAAAGTAATATAACCACCCATAGAGTGACCTAACCAATATGCACTTTCCACATTTTCTTTTAGAAGTACTTCGACAATCTCCTCTGCATAGCGCTGAATCGTGTAATCCTTGTCCTCCCCTAGCTCACTTTGTCCATGTCCAGGTAAATCAACAGCGATCACATCAAATTTTTGTGTTAACGGCTCGATGATTTTATCGAAAATGGCAATGCCACCAAGAAAACCATGGATTAATACAAGCACCTTTCCAGAACCTTTGCGTGTGTAATGTAACAAAAAATCACTCCCCTGTTTGAGTTTATATTGTAACGATAGCCTAGAAATTTCAATCGTAAACCTACTGACTTATTTTTGTCATTACAAACAAAAAACATCGCCTATGAAAAGCGATGTACTTTTGGTGATTTATTTATTTCGACAGAATTTACACACTTGAACGGTTATAGTGGGTTCTAATTTATGGGGATACAATAACTTCACTCTTTTCCGAGTACATAAAGGACAATCGCCTCGCCCATTCGATGGCAGTCGATTTAATACTTTTCCACGTTTACTTTTCGCCACAACCATTCACTCCTACTAAAAGATTGTTTGTTCATTGTAGTAGATGTTGAGATTTTGAAAAGGTTGACGATATAATGAAGTCAAATTAAAAAAAGAAAAGGTGATTGCTTATGATAGTAGAAGTTCGACAAGCCAAACTTTGCCCACTCTGTCAGAAAGATAACCATTGCGGGATGACTGACAACCCTTCAACAGAAACATGTTGGTGTTTTCATGTCGGCTTCCCAAAAGCGATTTTCGACCAGTTACCGTCTGATCGTGAAAAGGCTTGTATTTGTGAAAATTGTTTGGTGGAATTTAAGGATTAGTTAGAGCTCACTTTGAATCAATTTATCTTTTAGCATGATCAATCAATTGAAATATTTGAAACTTTCTCCTAATTTAACTCGTATTTACATTAGGAGGATGATTTTTTTGATACATATTGCGATTCAATCTGGTGGTTATGAAAGAAATCAAAACATTTTACACGATATTCATTTTGATCTTATACCAGGACAATTAGTTGGATTAATTGGTTCGAATGGTGCCGGGAAAAGCACGACCATTCAGGCAATGATGGGTACGTTACCTTATATGGAAGGATCCGTACAATTGCCCGCATATGGTTATGTGCCGGAAAGGCCGATTTTGTATGAATATTTTACGTTACAGGAACATATTGATTTTTTGATTCGCTCGGTTGGACAAGATGATTCGGTGCTACAACAACGTGCAAATAAGCTATGCGAAACATTTCAGCTAACGACGAAATTATCAGAATACCCAACGAAATTTTCAAAAGGGATGCAGCAGAAGGTCATGCTTATTTTAGCCTTTACTCCCCGTTATTCTTTCTACATAGTGGATGAACCATTTATGGGGCTAGACCCGCAGTCAATGCGTCGTTTAATTCAGTTATTAAATGAACTGAAGCAACAAGGGGCGAGTATATTAATGTCTACCCATGCACTGGATACGGCGGAAAAAATTTGCGATCGTTTTGTACTCATACATGAAGGAACGATTTTGAAAAAAGGTACTTTAGCTGAAATAAAAGATGGTGTAAATGTTGAAGACAATTCACTACTTGCTGCTTTCGATGCATTGCTCGAGGTGAAAAAATAATGAAACTCTTTAGAAAAAGGTTGAGTAGACAATGGCAATTTAACCTCACCATATTTAAAAGCATCGCGGATTGGACGGTATGGGTTTACCTTTGTATTCCAGCAGCACTGTTTTCCTATTTTCTCTATCGCGAAACAATTATGCAAAAACAATTTGGTTTGTTGGAATGGGTCCCATTTGAAGTGTTCCTATTTGTTCTTTTTTATTTTTTGCAAATGGGGATTATTCGAAGTTTTCTAGAGCCTGCTGACCAATTGTTTCTCATTCAGCAAAAGGCACATTGGCGAAAGCTATTAGTTAGCGGACTTATTTATTCATTATCCTTACAGATTTTATTTAATGTACTCGTTCTAGGGCTGCTATTTTTGGTCTTTATTCATTTATATCATCTTACAGTGCTCGAAATCATGTTAATCTTTTGTTTGAGTGTAACCACCTATTTATGGAAACAATTCATCGTTCGAACGGACTTTAGAGAATGGTTTCAAACTATTTTACAACTCCTGCTTCCTTTGCTTATGACCGCGCTTTTTTTAGTTGTACCAACGTTTTTAGGTATGTTTATTAGTTGCGCTATCATTGCCCTACTTCTCGCGCTGTATATTCAACGCTATGTGTTACGGCATCATTCGTTTGATAAGCTGTTACGTGTGGATCGTGCGCAATATTACCTTTTAGTTGGGACTGTTTTTTCGTTAAGTAAGGAATTGCAAAGTATGAAAGCACCGAAAGAAACGGGCCAAAAACCACGTTACTTTACGAAGCGAATCATTCAAGATGAAGTTGTCGAACTGATTGTCAAAACATTCATTCGAAATAAAACATACAAATGGGCTTATTTACGACTCATTGGCATTACATTATTCCTTTACTTCGTGCTACCTTTTTGGGCACAAATCCTTTTAGTCATTGCGACTCACTTTATGCTCAAAGGGTATACAAATTCCGTCATCACTGAAATGAGAGAACATCCAATCCATGTCATATTTCAAATTTCTGATGAGCGATGGAATGCCGCGCAATTAATAGTGAAAAGTAAATTAATTCGGTCTATTATGGTGTTTGTCATTGTTTATTTTATTGCTATTAACTTAGTTTTTTAATGTGATGATATAAATTAAAGGAGGACACAAAAATGGGAATTGAGTTGGGGATCGGCATGGCTGTCGGTGCATTTTTCATTTGTATTGGCTTTATGGTTCGGACAAAAAAGGATTTTTCCTTACTTGCAGGTTTCAGGGTAATGTGGGAACCGATTAATAAAGAAAGACTGGGAAACAGAATTGGTATTCTCTTAATCCTTATAGGTGTTATAGCCATTTTAACATCTATTTTTACCATATGGTTTGGGGCTGCAGCCGGTGAAATTTCTGGAATATTGGTTATTATTGATGTAATTCTAATTATGATTGCAATCGGATTAGATCAAATGGGTTATTGAAGAGGATCTTTCGAGTAAGCCAAAGCCCCCATTCAATTGAATGAGGGCTTTGGCTTACAATTTTTCAAGACCTATTAGAAACTTATTTAATGATTAAGCTCTTAACCGTTACATTTAATCGCATCACATAACCCATTATTATAGATTTAACCGTAATGCTCCCCCCTATTTGTTGATCAGGCTACATAATAATATGAGCTGGAATTGTTGGTTTTGCTCCAGTTTGGGATATGTATTGTTTGTCGTCTTTTTACTTAATACTCCATCCGCTGGCAACTTTCCATAGTATTATATGTAAGTCAGTGTAAAAGTTACTGAAGTATTTATTTTTTATTAATTGTAATTTGATTGGTTTCTAGTCCCAATCGTTTTTTTAATTCTTCAGTAATAGTAAATGAAATAGTTGAACCTTTTTCTACATCTACAAATTTATGATGTATTCCCGTAACAACTGTACCATCCGTGACATATGTTTCAGAAGGATTTGAGTTCACTTTTAAATGGTCTATATAATCCCCACTTATTTTCCCTTGTATAAAAATTTCAGTTGGTAAAATAGGATAGTCTGATTGCCTTTGTATCAAGGATATTTCAATCGCGTTTTCTTGTATTTCAACTATCCCGTTTGCCGGAACAGTTATCCCGTTAATTTCTAATTCATAATCCCATAACTTTATTGCTAAATCTTTTAATTGGGCGTCACTATAACCTTTAATAAGGTCATTAATCAACTGTTGATAATACTCTACCTGTTCTTTTTTGTAGTTATAATCAGTTTGAATGTTATTCAAAGTAGCTTGCAATTCCTCGTTTTGTACGTCAAATTTGTTGATTTTAAGCGTTTTATTTTCTGAAATTTGGGTTGAAGCGTTTTTGTCACTGTTGGTAGTGTTATCCTCAAACTTATTAGAGCAAGCAACGAGAATAAACGTAAGACCTATGCATACTAAAATTCTTTTCATTTAATCTCCCCCCCAAACAACTTTTTACTATATTTACAAAGAAGTTATATTATAGAAAGCATAGTTCCCAAATTTGCTTTTTATTTAAATTTTTCTGGTAAAAATAAGTATTAACCCAAGCAAATAATAAATGATGCTTGCACATATTACACTGTAGAATAACATTGAGATTGAAGTCGGGCCCCACACTTCAATGAATTCCCAGTTTAATCCACCCAATAAAATTTTTGGTGTCATCAGTGTGAGTGTCACAATGGTTGCTACCAACAATGAATGAATCGTTATTACAAAAGTCCTCTTTACGTTTAACGCTACACGAATTCTTTGTTTTCTAACAAGCTTCCAAGTAATTCTTAGTAATATAAGAATGAAAATTGCACCGAGACAGCTGACGATAATGCATAGAATTGTCGCGATTTCATCTAGTATTTGAAAGCCATCAGAAAGATTATTGTTAACGCTATTTCCTTCCCACAAATCCATTATGTTTTGACTTATGGCTGTTGTAAAAGTCGAATTCATATTGGATAGAACTGCTACTCCTATTTGTTGATCAGGCTGCATAATAATATGAGCGGAAAATGTTGGGTTTGCTCCAGCATGAGATATGTATTGTTTGTCGTCTTTTTTCGTAATACTCCACCCGCCAGCATAGTAGGTATCCTTTTCAAAAGGTTCAACAGACTGATCCGGCATATGCGATTCTTGAATAATTTGTGCATCAATCGTACTACTTTGTTTGCTTCCCAGCTGAAGTTTCATCCATTTTGCTATATCATTCGTGTTACTGATCACATATCCAGCTGGTATATTTCCACGATAAATCGGCGGTATGTATATCTGTTCTTTCTTAAACCCAATTTTATAACCTGTTGCTAATTCAGTAGAATTCACTTGATGCAAGCCAACAAACGATTCGTTCATATCTGCTGGTGCTAATATGTGCTGTTTTATATACAAATCATACGGTTGTTTTGATACATTCTCAATTACAAGTCCTAATACATCGTAATTGATTGTTGCGTATTCAAATGAGCTGCCCTGTTTACGATTTAACGGCTGATTAAGCAATGTTCTTACAGTCATTTCAAGTGCGTGATCGTCATTACTTTCGGGAATATGTACTATCGTAGCAGAAGGTATCCCACTAGTATGATGAAGAAGCTGGTCTATTGTAACCGTCTGTGGTTCCCCATTATATTTTAGTTCCAGCCATGGGATATACTTTCGGACATCTTCAGAGCGTTTTAACCTACCTTCTTTTTCTAATTGCAAAATAGCTAGACCTGTAAATGCTTTTGTCGTGGAACCTATTTCAAATAATGTATTATTAGTTACGGGAATTTCCGCCTCTATATCAGCGTATCCGAAGCCCTTTTGGTAAACCGTTTGTCCCTTCTCTACTATAACTACTGACATTCCGGGGATTTTACTCTTTTTTCTTTGCTCTTCAACAAACTGTTCAATTTTTTGAATCTTTTCATTAGAGTCTGCTTGAACTATTTTTGGAATTAAAACATTAAGAGCGAGTATTGTAGTAATCATTAGCACATACATTTTTACTGGTAGTTTCATTCCTGACTCTCCCTCAGATTAATTTTTGTTGTATAAGTATATTTACTATTGTTTAACTGAACAACCTATAATTACCCTTAATTTATATATAAAGGAATTTTCATTATATCACGTCGTAGATTATCATAGTATCAAATGTAAGTAGACACTATATTTTATTTAAGGTGAAGCTTAGAAAAAACTACATCGATCCACTTGATCTAAGGTTTGGAGATTAATAAAGAAGATGAATAAAAGCTATTTAATTTATCTTTTGCAGGAATACGCGGCTATAAATATTCATGAAATATTACAGTATGTTAAAAATGAGATGAAGTCCTGTATGCATTCACAGTATATTTAATCTCTGATGATACGTGGGAAGTCTATTATAGTGATGGTATATTTATTGGGCAACTACGCTCGACAAAAGGAAATATTGAGGAAGTAACCTATTTTCTATTTACAATAAATACAAAAGTTGAAGAAGAATTAGAAAGCTATTTTACTTCAATATGTGAAGATTGGATAGATCGCTAAAGTAAATAATCTGTATTGGATTCTGCCCTCTTGCTACACATTAAAAATCGATAAAAAAATCTTCGCTATGTGTTTTGAACAAGATAAAATGGAAGTTAATTCATTGAAAAATATAGTCGTACCATTTAAATAACAACTAAAAAACCTGCTCATTTTTATCCAAGCAGGCTTCCTCTTATAAACAAAATAAATCATATTCCTTCGACAACTTTTCCAAAAAATCAATGCCAGCAACACTATTTCCAACATCATCAATTGCCGGTCCATAAACGCCAATTCCAATAGGCCCTTTTAAATGATCGATTTCCCCGTCTTTTACAACGGCAATAATGGCACCGGATACACCACTTTTTGCTGGCAGGCCTACGAATGCAGCGAATTTCCCTGAAAAATTGTACATGCCACATGTCATCATTAACGCTTTAGCGGTGTTGATAATTTTATTGCTACATTTAACTTCACAATTTTGGCCATTTGTCGCTAAATACAGCGCGATTTTTGCTAAATCGGAAGTATTCACTGAAATCGAACAAAGTTGTAAATATACTTGTAGAGCTTCCTCTACATCTGATTTTAAGAAGCCATTTGCCTGTAAAATGTATGCAATGGCACGATTATAATCAGCTGAATGATATTCTGACATATACACTTCATTATTGATCGATACTTGTTTATTTAAAATTTTCTCAAGAAAGGATGTTACAGATTTTACCTTATCAAACATTGTTTGTCCGGGTAATAACGATGCAATGGTAATGGCGCCTGCATTTATCATCGGATTGAAGGGCTTGTTCTTGTTACTTTCTAAGCGCACAATCGAGTTAAACGAATCTCCTGTTGGCTCGACGTCTACATAACGCATAATTTCCTCTATACCGTGATGATGCGTCGCCACCATGAAACTTAGCACTTTAACAACACTTTGAAGCGTAAACGTTTTTGAACAATCTCCCAGTTCAATATTATCATCGAGTGACATTAAGCTTACTGAAAATGCAGCAGAATCCGCTTCAGCTAATGCCGGAATATAAGACGCAACCTTACCCTGAGACGTCATTTTCTGTGCTTGCGTAAAAATTGTTTGGCATTTTTCCATTTGTAACTTGCTAATCAAAATGACTAGCGTTCACCTCACAATACTTGTTCAATTTGAATTGTTCTTTTCATTAACTTTACCCGTTTTTACGAATTTATATATACTTACTTATTTTAACTCTGAATGAGCATTTTCAAACACAAATATTACCACCGAAAAAAACTAATATAGTGAATCCTATGCCACTTGAAGCTTATTTTTGGTTTGTTGTTGATGTGTTTATCTTTTCAAAAGAAAGATCCGCTCTTTGGTGAATGATTGGATCAGATTTTTCATTTTAACCAAAAGAACGGCTTCTGTCTTTTTATCTTGTTTAATGAAGATTACTTGGAGTGCAATTGTTCATTTGAGTAAAAATTATATTTTTTTAGCTCTTATAATTAAAAATGAAGGTCGACGAAATTCTTTACTTAAACTTGGTAAATCACATAATGCTTCTTTAGTTGGTATTGGCTCAATAATTTTTTCAATCTGTAAATCATTTTCAATAAGCGTATTTAGAATAGTAGACATCGTACGGTGATACACTATAACATTATCAACTAACCAATTTTGAGTCCGCAAGCCTTCATTCTGATAATTGTCTATTGCAAAATGAAGCAGATCCCCTTCTTCACTTGTAATCCAATTTTCTTTTCCCTTATTAGCCGTTTCAATCGGGTGCTCAAGGGAAAATAATAAAATTCCTCCTTCGCATAATGCTGTACTAATTTTCTTTATTAGTAACTGAAAATCTGCTATATAGTGAAAAGCTAAAGAGCTACTAATAAAATCGATTGTACTATTCGGCACTTCCATATCTTCAAATGCAACCTGTTCAAAATTGAGTCCCACATGAATATGACGCTTTTTTGCATTAGCAATCATATTTGAAGAAATATCAATTCCTGTAACGCTTTTCGCACCTTGGCTAATACAATATGCTGCAAAATCTCCTATTCCACAGCCAATATCTAATACAATTTTATTTTTAAGTGTTGGAAGAAGTGTAAAAAAGTTTGGCTGCTCAAGCAAATTATTATAATTATTTTCTCGTGCTCGTATTTCTTGATATTTCGAAAAAAACTTATCGTTATCATATATATTTTGTTTCATTTTCCCCTGTCCCTTCTTTTCATCATAACGTTATGAAGTATTTGCGCAAACTCATTATCACACGTACATACAAAAATAAATAGACTTATAATTCAGTTTTTGTTACGATGTAGATAGAGGCATGTCTACTTTATTAAAACCATAGAAAAACATATTAAAAGGCAGATTGGGAATTCAAAGAGAAAAAAGTAACCTAAAGACACTAAAAGTTTTAATGTTTTTCTAATTCGACATTCATGTTGCCATTTCTATAGTCTATATAAGGATCTTTGCTACTGACTACTAACTTTCCATTATCTAAAAATACTACTTCTTTCAAGCTGAACGATTTGCCATTTATCTCTCCTTCCACCTCGACATGATGCCAAAACGAGTGACCGTCCTCATATTCAACCTCTAAAATTTCGAAATCAGTTAACTCATAATCTTGTTTCTCAACATACTCAATCTTCTCTAAGAAAAATCGTTCGGCTTCATCATTTGATAATTTAGTTCCATCAGATATAGTTTCTGCATCATCGTACAAAAGCAATTCATTAAAAGCCACTGCATAATCTTTCTTAATTAAAGCATTGTAATAAGCATTGATGGTCTTCTCTGCTTTATTTTCCTCTAAAGAATTGCAACCTGTCAAAACAAATATCGAAATCGCAAAGCTTACAATAAACAGAATTTTTTTCATCAGCCCCCCCCCCCTTATATTGAAAATGATTTGCGTAATTATTATTATCCGAATATTGTAAATTAATCCCCACCAATTGTCGTCCCTTGAAAAATTGAACATAACTGCGCTACGCAATCCCCTTACAAAATTGAATAAAAAGGATCAATCATCAACCACCTCAATTAAGTCCGTATGTATCGTAACAAAATATATTTCTAATAACTCTCTCAACGCATCATTAAGCTTGTAATACTCATCGGTCGCTTTTTTAATGACATGATAAAACTCATCTTCATGAATTTCATCATTTTCTAGGGCAATGTACAAGTTCCACATCTTTTTAAAATATTTTTTTTCAATCATTGCATAATCGTGAGCACCTATTTCCTCAAGCACTCCGATTAGTTTATTCACGTAATGATCCAATCCCATCTCCTGAATAGCTTGCCCAAACCACCTAAATAAGCTTTCGTGGCCCCCACTTTCAAGTTCACAATAGTATTGATAGACAATCGCTGCTTTATTTAAGGCGTTATCTTTTGATGATAAATTATGCGTAACTAAAACATCTGTAACAGCATTTGAGATATCCATATTGCACATTAAATCTTGTCTTTTCATTTTTGGTTTCATAGCATTTCCTCCAATTTTAATAAGCTAATTTCAAGTTAATTTTGATCTTTAAAAGATTTATAATATTCATAGACTAAGATACTAAGAACAACACTAAACATAAACTAATAATTTTCTTCAGTTCATTCACCCTCTAAACTTATCTAGTTAAAAGTAACCTGTACTGGTTGTAGCCCATTCATACGCATCACCATAAGTGGATAGTTTAAAAAAAATATATAACAATTAAAGGTGGTTAATTACTGATTATCAATAGCTTAATCATTTTTGATTTCTAAATTTCCCGACTCGTCATTTAAAGTGTTTTTTCTAGGCAAATATTTTGGTAACCGAACATTTTTCAAACAAATAATCGCGTCATAATGAGCCTTAGGTTTAATTCTTTTTGGTAAATTTCCTCTCATACCGGATTCAAATAACAGCCATTTTTTTGCACCGTATTTACTGTCATTCAACGGTAAAAACAGTGACTTTTCTGAAGATTGATTGCAAATATTTTCAAGATGATGTTTATAATGAAACTTAATTTCTAACTCATTACGGTATAAAGAAGCAACATGACCACTACTCGCATATAACCCAATTGTAAAACTCTGTTCTGGTCTGGATTTCTGTAAGGAATAGCCAACATTTTGAATACGTAAAAGCTTGTTGAACCATGTTTTGCTCTTACAAATATGAAAATTATGCGCCCAAATAATTAACTTCTCACCACGATAAAATTTTAGTAGCCATTCCACATTTTTATACATATATTTTGCTCTCGCTGCACCTGAAGATAGTAAACCTTTTAAATTCACGGTTAGCCAATCGATTCGATTTTGCAAAAACTTGTGAAATAAAAGTTGCTGCTGTAGTTCATTAATAAGATGTACTTTGTCCAATAACTCTTTATAACTGTTAATACATGTAAGTATTTTCGGTTTCAAATGTTTTAATTTTGTGGATAGGAACTGATCATCTAATTCAAAATATTGATTTTCAGCAATTTGCAACAGTTCATATGTAACCTCATCAAGCCCGTTTTTAATCGTTTTTATATAGTATGTTGACGCCTCACGATACATTGGCTGTGGGTCCATACCGGTTAAAATTAAATTTTGGGCCCACGATTCTTTCAACAGTGCGAGCATTTCTTCATTATGATAAATGTCCATAAAATGCTGTTGCAATACCAGTTTAGGCTCTTCCAGCGATAACCGCTCTCTACTTGTTATTGATTCTATAAGTCCATTTTCAAATACAACAACATTAAAACCATGATGTTCATGTAAATATTGAATCATCTTTATTTTCTCAGTATAGTAATCACCAACCCCATGGCTACTTTCGCCTAATAAAACAATACGTTTGTCACGCACATAAGAATTTAAACAAGTATAATCATCCACTTCAATCGCACTTTTCTGTATTTCCTGTAAATATTTTTGGCTCTTCCACATATATGTATATCCCCTATTCTGACGTAATAACTAGAATACGAAATATATGTTCAAAAGTTTCATAAAAATGGAAATCACAAAATTTCGGATACACTTTTTTACTATATTTCAATAGGTATAACTTCAATTTGATCCACAACGAATTCATTCTTGGCCTTATCGTATTTATAAGTGATATTGAATTCACATACATATGCAGCCGTTCCAGGTACTGCTGCTCCTAAGTTTAATTTTATTTTTTGATCTTCCAAATAATAAGTGTATACGCCGCCAAAACCAAGGCGATCCGGTTTTTGATTTGGTGCTGGGTCCCACCCATAATTAAAGTTATATTCATTTCCATTTGCTTTAACTGTAATTGCTAGCGTACCGTCCTCTTTTTTAGCAACATGCGTTTCAATGTGATTCGCAACAATCTCCTCATAGCTTTGGACTTTTATTTCGTTTAAATCATCGGTGTTTACGACATGAATCTCATAATGGCTTAACCCTGTTCCTCGCCCAGTCTGGATAATCATTACAGTCTCTTCTTTTCCATCGCCTGTAACATCCGTATAAAATACTTGCGGCTCAGTTCCAGTATCACCGGGATAATTCCAAGAAAACTCTTTTTGATTTCCGTTAATATCTAGCTTTACACCGTTTGCTTCTTCATATAATTTCACTTTTTTATCCTCAGAAATACCAATTAATTTTGCATCGATCGTATCCTTTAGTGTTTCTTGCTGTTCACTTGATACTTCATTCGAATCTTGGTTATGTATATTATCTGAACTGCATCCTGAAAGTATAGCTACACTTAATAATAAAATTGCTCCAAATTTTTTTTTCAATCTAAATCGTTCCCCTCTTAAATTATAAAAATGCTCTTAAGTTACATTGTTTCAAGCTATAATACTATTAATTATGGATTTTGGAATCCAATATCATCCAATTTAGTGTATCCTAAAAAAGAAATAATTTCTTTTAGACTTATTTCATTCAGGAACACCATCTGATTTATATCTTTAAGAAATATATATGATTTTATACAAAGTGAAGAATAATCCAAACAAGTGAAAAGACTGCTCCATCAACTCTTTGCACTCCTTGTATAAAATATTGTATAAATAATGTTCAGAAGAAAAGCCGTGAAACGTTGATGGTAACAACATTTCACGGCTTTTTTTGTTTTCCCAAACTTTGATTTGGGAACGTTATTTTGTATACAAATTAATAATAAAACATTAGATTTAATTTTCTGATTTAACATATCGGCTAATAATTAATATATAGAATGGATATAAAACTATAATGCCATATATCAAAATATTAAAGATTGGAAACATTGTTTCACCAGAACTTAGGGGATACAAATAGGTAAATATATAATAAAAAAGAATGAAATATGGACACCAGATAAGGGCTAACCAGTAAGCAATTTTTTTATTTAACATCCATCTTTTTGTAAGGTGAATAACTAATAACGTCGACAAGATAAGTCCTATTAAGATAATTACAGGAATAATAACCATAACAACATCCAAATTCCATTTAGTTACCCTGCTAATGCGATATACGTTGATTATAAGTTCAATTGCAATAAATAGTGATAAAGCATATATGATACTAATGAAATTTATTTTTATAATTTTCTTCACATAAACCCTCCTTTTATTCATTGATGAAAAAGACGGAATATATGGAATAACGTTGCATGCTATGCAAACGAAATATGCTATTAATTTTAATTTGCAACATTCCTAAAGCGTCATTTGGGTACTTACTGTTCATAAGCAGCCAAAACACCCCCTATTCAATTGAGGGCACTGAAAAACTTGCGTTTTTTATATCCCATTGGCGAACGTAAATTAAAAAAGACGCTATTTTGTTCGAATCGAACAAAATAGCGTCTTTTTCCTTCATATTTCTTACTCCGATTCCCTCATCAATGTCCTAATTCTTTTTAGATTAACTGCAAATATAGCCATC
>NZ_JBNNMF010000032.1:0-38559 GCF_050272495.1 Solibacillus cecembensis
ACACCCGTTCCCATACCGAACACGGAAGTTAAGCTCTTTAGCGCCGATGGTAGTTGGGGGCTTCCCCCTGTGAGAGTAGGACATCGCTTCGCACAAATAAAAAGGACTCAAAGCATAATGCTTTGAGTCCTTTTTTTAGTATCAAAAAGTATAAATTTCATGAGAAAATAAAGAAAATATAAAGTTTGAAAATTCATAAAGGTCACCTGTTATATTGATGATAGGAGGAATAAAGATGCTACAGCAAATATTATTAGTAGAAGATGACTACGAAATAGCAAGAATTATAAAAGATACACTTAATAAAGAAGGTTATCACGTTAATTTGGCAACAACAGGATTAGAAGGATTATATGATTTTAAACAAACCTGTTTTGATTTAGTGCTAGTGGACTGGATGATGCCAGAAATGGATGGTCTTACATTAATTGAACATATACGTCTAGAAAGTGATGTGCCCATTATTATGATTAGCGCACGCAATACAGATGCTGATAAAGTACAAGGTTTGCAAGGAGCCGATGATTATTTAGCCAAACCATTTTCATTAGAGGAATTGAAAGCGCGTGTTAGCTCGCAATTACGTAGATGGCAAAGATACAATAAAGTTCAACAAGTTGCAGAAATGGATGTCTATGCATGTGGATTAAAAATCAACTGGGCAACGGATATAGCAGAGTTGAATGATACTGATTTAACGTTGACACAAAAGGAGTTTGCACTTCTGAAAATATTAGCTCAAAATGCAGGACAAATATTTACAAAAGAGCAATTGTATCTTCATGTGTGGCAACAATCAAGCTTTATGGATACGAACACTGTGACAGTCCATATTAAATCTTTACGAGAAAAGTTGCAGGACTCTGTGAAAACACCGCATTTCATTCAAACGGTCTGGGGAAAAGGCTATCGCTTTATTGGTGAGATTTTATGAAAATAAAAACGTGGTTACTGCTCACGTATTTACTCGTAATGCTATTACCTTTAGCTGGGGTGTATGGACTTTATTTATCGATTAATAATTATTATCAAGATAAGCAAGTTTCGGAGTATTTTGAAAAGCGTTCAACACTCAACAAAATAAAGAAGGTTGTTAGTCAATATGAACTGTATGAGCGTGAGGCAAATTTTACTGAATTAGAGGCACTTGTATCAAATGAAGTACAAATTTCGCTTTATGGAGGTAATGGACAAATTTTTTATACATCGAATCCGATGAATACTCAGATTGGAAATTTTGAAGATAAAAAGATATTGTATCAAGGATTATATGAATTTAAACAAAATTATCGTACCTTTACATATAAAGAACCTATTTATGTGAAGGGGAAAATCGTAGGTATTTATGAGGTTGTCTTACTGCGCACAGAATGGATCGAACAGGTAAATACGCAAATCTATTTAGTTGTAGGTGGTATTGTCTTACTGCTTGTAGTGATCTATGGGGGAATTATTTACTTTTTAAACCGCCGATTAAATCGTCCAGTGAAAGAGCTTATACTTCAAATGAAGGCATTTGCTAAAGGAGAAAAAGTCCCGTCAACATTGCATGAAAAGAAGGATGAGCTAGGTGAACTGGCGTGGAATTTTTTTGTGATGCAGCAGGAAATTGAACTGGCCCGGAAGCAAATTCAAGAAGAACAAGGACAAAAGGAATTTATAATTGCGAGTCTATCACATGATTTAAAAACACCACTCACATCAATCCAAGCATATACAGAAGGATTGAAAAGCGGGCAGCTATCAAATGAAGAACAACAGGACTATTTAGATGTCATATTAACTAAATCAGATTTCATGAAGCAAATGTTAGACGATTTGATGATGTACACACTGTTGCAATCGCCTTCTTATGAAATGCATTTAGTAGAAGTAGAAGGTGACGAGTATTTTGACATGCTGTTGTCTGATTATGAGCAAGTAAGTAAAGATAAGGGATTCACAGTAAGTACGTTCATACAAGTAGAGGGTATGTATGAGGTGAATCCAAAGCAGTTGATGAGAGTTGCAGATAATTTGTTAACAAATGCTTGGCGATATACGGAATCGGCTGGTCGAATCGAAATTACGGCCTTTGAGCCACCTATAATACCAGCCCATTGTAAAGAATGGGTAAAGTCTCATTTAACAAAACAAGAAGGCTTATATATGATTGTCCAAAATAGCGGAAAAGGAATTCCCGCGGAACATTGTCAGCAATTATTTAAACCGTTGTATCAAATAGATCAAGCGCGTAGTCAAAATGGACAGCGAGGAGCAGGATTGGGATTAAGCATCGCACAGCAAATACTGGAGAAGCATGGTGGGGATGTAATAGTTACATCACATGAAAATGAAGGAACAGCTATTATTTGTTGGTTACCAAGAAAGGGGGAATAAACGCATGAAAAAATTAATTTATGCAAGCATATTAATGGCCGGGCTATTGTTAGGTGCTTGTAGTGAGGAAACGAGCAATTTATCGCCTCAAGAAATATTAGATCAGGCGGTACAGGATACAACGACGTTACAAACGTATTACGGTGAGTATGTAATGGATATGGGCGACGAACAACCTATGACGATTAAAGAATGGGTAAAGGATGGCAAGCGTCGTATAGAAACCCAAGGCAGTAATAATGAGTATTTTATTACCGTAAATGATGGACAGAAAATAATGATGCTCGATGTGAATGAAAACATTGTACATCAATATGATATTTCAAATGAAGCAGCAGGTTTCACATCGCCAACATTAAAGGAACAAGCTTCAATCTTACTAAACATAGTAGAGGACACACATGATATTAAAATTGCTGGTAAAGAAAAAATTGCTGGGCGTAACACCTATCACATTGTAGCAACAACAAAAGAAAAAAGTTTGATTGGCGATTTAGAAATTTGGGTGGATAAAGAAAATTGGATGGTCCTAAAATCAATTTCTAATAGTGCAAGTATAGAGATGGTGTCGGAATATAAAGTAATTGAGCTATCACCAACAATAGAGGATGAATTATTTGTGCTGGAAGTTCCAGAAGGGGCTGTAGTGGAACAGCTAGATACGGAGATTACGTTTGAACAGGTAGAGCTAGAGCAGGTAATTGAAAAGCTCGGGACATTTTTAGTATTTACGG
The DNA here is from genome assembly GCF_050272495.1 of Solibacillus cecembensis. Classification (NCBI taxonomy): domain Bacteria; kingdom Bacillati; phylum Bacillota; class Bacilli; order Caryophanales; family Caryophanaceae; genus Solibacillus; species Solibacillus cecembensis. Next base: position 3,114 of record NZ_JBNNMF010000032.1, read on the forward strand.
ATGATGATTTGGTACTTGAAACGATTCAGGATTATGGTTCTAAAAATCGCTCAGAATATGCGTTTAATTATAGTAAGGGTGGCGAGAAGTGGCTGACATTAACTATACTTCCTAGCGCACAAATAGATAATGAAGCATCGTTAGCTGAAGAGAAGGTAACAGTGCGTAATGTCGAAGGGGAACAAATGGAGATGGGCAACTTCCGATTAATCCAATGGGCGGAAAATAACGTAACATACAATGTTATGATTGAGCACCCAGATGCTACATTTGAGGAAGTTTACGCTTATATTGAAAGTATGGAGCTTGTACAATAAGAAAAAGGCGTGTTTGTCATTTTATAAATGATAAATGCGTTTTTTTTTATTATGTCTATTTCTTGTTCTTTAGTTGAGCGCTAGGGAAAAATAAATAATCGCATGTTATAGTAAGAAAATAAAGAGTGTTGAAAGGAATGAGTCAAATTGTCTAAAAAACAGATTTGGTATGAAGTACAAGAAAACGAAACAATTGAGCAATGTTTGGAAAGAATGAACAAAGATGGATATATGCCATTCGGGCGCAAAGAAGAACCAGTGTTTCATCTAGTAGATGGTGAACCGACTTATTTACGTCAAAAAATTATGTTTAAAGGCATTTTAAGTGAATAATTTATAACACGTTACTAAAATCCGAACATTATCGTCGACTTAATTTATAACGTTCGCATTTTATCGTTGCTTTTCTTGTGAACCCTTGTTAAAATAACTAAAGGAAAAACATTAAACCCACATATATGCTAGATAATATGGCTCTAGCGTTTCTACCCGAAACCTAAAAATTCGGACTATGAGGGAAAGCAACTTTTGGAAAAATAAGCAAAGGGTGTGTCTTCTAATGAAGTTATGTACAGATCCTTTCATCTTTAGGTCCTCAAGTGATTTGCTTTCTTTCAAATAGAGAGTAGATTATTTGGGGACCTTTTTTCAGTCGATTACTGAATAAAGTAGGTTGTTTTAAAGGAGAGCAGAATGATGAATCCAAAAATTGGTGTTATTATGGGCAGTTCTAGTGACTGGGAAACAATGAAACATGCATGTGACATTTTAGATGAATTAGCAGTTCCTTATGAAAAGCAAGTTGTATCAGCACATCGTACGCCAGACTTAATGTTTGAGTATGCAGAAGCAGCTCGCGGACGCGGTATTCAAGTTATTATTGCAGGTGCGGGTGGTGCAGCACATTTACCAGGTATGGTCGCTGCAAAAACGACATTACCTGTTATCGGAGTTCCTGTACAATCTCGTGCGTTAAATGGACTTGATTCATTACTATCAATTGTTCAAATGCCAGGTGGTGTACCGGTAGCGACAGTAGCAATCGGTAAAGCAGGTGCAACGAATGCAGGTTTACTTGCAGCACAAATTTTAGGAGCAACGAATCAAGAACTAGCAAACAAGCTAGATGCTCGCCGTGAAGCAACGAAGGCACAAGTTTTAGAAAGCACAGGTGACCTAGTGTGACGAAGATGATCTATCCTGGGCAAACAATCGGCATTATTGGTGGTGGTCAGCTTGGTCGAATGATGGCCGTTGCTGCAAAAGAGGCAGGCTATAAAATTGCTGTCCTAGAGCCTACAATGGATTCACCATGTGGACAAGTTGCAGATATTTGTATCGTAGCACCATATGATGATGAAGCCGCATTAGAAGAATTATCAGAAGTAAGTGATGTGATTACTTACGAATTTGAAAATATTGATTATGAAGGTTTAAAGCGCTTAATGGAAATTGCTTACGTTCCTCAAGGGGCTGAGTTAGTTCGCATTACGCAAAATCGTGTAACAGAAAAAGCAGCGATTGTCGAAGCTGGTTGTCCAGTAGCACCTTATGTCGTAGCAGATACTTACGAGCAATTATGTGAGTCAATTAATCAAATTGGTTTCCCTTGCATCGTAAAAACAGCTCGTGGTGGCTATGATGGTAAAGGACAGCAACTGTTAAAAGGTTCAGAAGATTTGCCATTAGCAAAAAGTTTATTTGAGCATTCTCAATGTATTGCAGAAGGTTTTGTACCATTTACAAAAGAAATTTCAGTCATTGTTCAACGCAACGGGCATGGCGAAACATACTGCTTACCAGTTGGAGAGAATATTCATGTAAATCATATTTTGCACGAAACAATCGTACCAGCTCGTATTTCAAATGAGACAGCGGCATTAGCAGAAGAGGCAGCGATGAAAATTGCGGATCACTTGAAGCTTGTTGGGACGTTAGCGGTTGAACTGTTTGTATTAGAAGATGGCAACATTGTGATTAATGAATGTGCACCACGACCACATAATTCGGGTCATTACTCAATGGAAGCATGTAATATTTCACAATTCACACAGCATATTCGTGCTGTATGCGGATGGCCATTACGTAAACCAAGATTATGGGCACCATCGATTATGGTAAATGTACTCGGGCAACATGTTGTAGCATTAACGAACTCGATTTCAAAATATCCTGATTGGTCTGTTCACCTTTACGGAAAAGCAGAAGCAAAAGTAAATCGTAAAATGGGTCATGTCACAATTATGACTGATGATTTGGATCTAACATTACAACAAATTGAGGACTCTGGCATTTGGTCTGAGTAGTAAAAGCTTTGGCGGAATACGTCATGGGAAACAGTTTAACACTAAAGGAAGTGAACGTCTTTTATGACAAGGCTCTGCATGTAAATGAAGTGCTGCGTCCAAACTTTACTGCAATTAGTGTGACAATTGTTACTTTAAATATAGAAGTATACGAAATTAATATATAAACTTGGAGGCAATCAAACATGAAAAAAGTTAAAATTTACGTTACATTACGCGAAAGCATTTTAGATCCACAAGGTTCAGCGGTAAAAGGTTCTTTAACACAAATCGGTTATGAAGAAGTTCAAGATTTACGTATCGGTAAATATTTAGAATTAACAATTGGTGATACAGATCGTGATATCGACACAATCGTAAAAGAAATGTGTGAAAAAGTGTTAACGAATGTTGTTATTGAAGATTATCGCTTTGAGATTGAGGAGGCAAACTAATCATGAAATTCGCAGTAATCGTGTTCCCTGGATCGAACTGTGACATCGATATGTATCACGCGATCAAAGATGAACTAGGTGAAGAAGTAGAGTACGTTTGGCATACTGAAACAGATTTAAGCCAATTTGATGGCGTGTTAATTCCTGGTGGTTTCTCTTACGGTGACTATTTACGTTGTGGTGCAATGGCCAACCAATCAAACATTATGGCTGAAGTAAAAAAAGCAGCAGCAGCAGGCAAGCCGGTATTAGGCGTATGTAATGGATTCCAAATTTTAACGGAAGCTGGATTGTTACCAGGCGCACTTTTACGTAACAGAGACTTAAAATTCATGTGTCGCACAGTGCAACTGAAAGTAGAAAACAACAATACATTATTCACGAACCACTATGAAGCGGGTCAAGTAATCAATATTCCAATCGCACATGGTGAAGGTAACTACTATTGTGATGAAGAAACATTAGCGAAATTACAAGCGAACAACCAAATTGTATTCACTTATTCAGGTGACAATCCAAACGGTTCATTAGAAGACATCGCAGGTATTGTGAACGAGCAAGGAAACGTACTAGGTATGATGCCTCACCCAGAGCGTGCAGTAGACGAATTAGTAGGCGGCGCAGATGGTCTTGAATTATTTAAATCAATTGTTAAGCAGTGGAGGGAAAATCATGTCAACAACTAACTTTGAGCCAACAGCAGAGCAAATTAAAGAGCAGAAGCTTTATACTCAAATGGGTATGCCAGATGAAGAGTTTGCGATGGTAGAAGGAATTTTAGGTCGCCTACCAAACTGGACAGAAACAGGTCTATTCTCGGTAATGTGGTCTGAGCACTGTTCTTACAAAAACTCGAAACCAGTATTACGCAAGTTCCCAACAACAGGTCCTCAAGTATTACAAGGACCAGGTGAGGGCGCAGGTATTGTTGATATCGGTGATGATCAAGCGGTTGTATTTAAAATGGAATCACATAACCACCCTTCAGCAATTGAGCCTTACCAAGGTGCAGCAACAGGTGTTGGCGGTATTTTACGTGATGTATTCTCAATGGGTGCACGCCCAATCGCAATGTTAAATTCATTACGTTTTGGTGAGTTAAAAACAGCGCGCGGTAAATATTTATTTGAAGAAGTTGTAGCAGGTATCGCAGGTTACGGTAACTGTATCGGGGTTCCAACAGTAGGTGGCGAAATTCAGTTCGACCCTTGCTATGAAGGCAACCCACTTGTAAATGCAATGTGTGTTGGTTTAATCGACCATAAAGATATCCAAAAAGGTGTTGCAGCAGGTATAGGTAACACAGTAATGTACGTTGGGGCAAAAACAGGTCGTGATGGTATTCATGGTGCAACATTCTCATCTGAGGAGTTATCAGAGGATTCAGAGGAAAGCCGTTCAGCAGTACAAGTTGGTGACCCATTCATGGAGAAACTTCTTCTTGAAGCATGTTTAGAAGTTGTAAAATCTGACGCATTAGTTGGTATTCAAGACATGGGTGCTGCAGGTCTTACATCATCTTCAGCAGAAATGGCTTCTAAAGCAGGTACTGGTGTGGAAATGAACTTAGACTTAATTCCACAACGTGAAACAGGTATGTCAGCTTACGAAATGATGCTTTCAGAATCTCAAGAGCGTATGTTACTTGTTGTAAAAGCAGGTCGTGAAGAAGACATTAAAACAATCTTTGAAAAATACGATTTAGACGCAGTAGCAGTTGGTCGCGTAACAGATGACAAACAATTACGTTTAATTCATAACGGTGTTGTAGTAGCGGACGTTCCTGCTGATGCACTTGCAGAAGAGGCGCCAGTTTATCACAAACCATCTGCTGAACCAGCTTACTTTGCTGAGTTCCAAGCAATTGAAAATGCAGAGCCAGTAATTGAAGGCTTTAAAGATACATTATCTGCTCTATTACAAGCGCCAACAATTGCTTCTAAAGAGTGGGTTTATGACCAATATGATCACCAAGTACGTACAAGCACAGTAGTAGCACCTGGTTCAGATGCAGCGGTTATTCGTGTACGTGGTACAAATAAAGGTTTAGCGATGACAACTGACTGTAACTCTCGCTATATTTACTTAGATCCAGAAACAGGCGGGAAAATTGCTGTGGCGGAAGCAGCACGTAACATCGTATGTTCAGGTGCTGAGCCATTAGCAATTACAGACTGCTTAAACTTTGGCAATCCAGAAAAACCAGAAATCTTCTGGCAAATCGAAAAGTCTGCTGACGGTATCGCAGCGGCATGTACAGCATTATCTGCACCAGTAATCGGTGGTAACGTATCACTTTACAATGAGCGTTCTGGAGAAGCTGTTTACCCTACACCAACAATTGGTATGGTCGGTTTAATTACAGATTTAGCACATACGACAACACAAGAAGTGAAAGCAGCCGGTGACGTTGTTTATGCAATCGGTGAAACAACAACTGAATTTGGTGGCTCTGAATTACAAAAGCTATTAAATAATGGCAAGATTTCAGGGAAAGCTCCTGCGATTGATTTAGATGTAGAAGTAGCGCGTCAAAAAGCAATTTTAGAAGCAATTCGTGCAGGATTCGTTCAATCAGCGCATGACGTTTCTGAAGGTGGCGTAGCGGTTGCATTAGCAGAAAAAACATTCAGTGCAAAAGACTTAGGTATTGATGTAACATTAGCAGGTTCTGCGGTAACAGCATTATTCTCAGAATCACAATCTCGTTTCATCTTAACGGTAAAAGAAGAAAATGCAGCGGCATTCGAAAAAATCGTTACAGATGCAGCGAAAATCGGTGTCGTAACAGCAGATGCACTTGTTAAAATCAGCGGTGACCAAGGCATGCTTATTGAAGGTACTGTGGAGGAATTCCGTTCTAGTTGGAAAGGGGCAATCCCATGCTTGCTGAAATCAGAGGCTTAAACGAAGAATGTGGAGTATTCGGTATATGGGGGCATAATGATCCGGCTCAAATTAGTTACTACGGATTGCATGCGCTACAACACCGTGGGCAGGAAGGTGCAGGTATTGTCGTTACTGACGGCAATAACCTGCGCGCTGTAAAAGGTGAAGGCCTTGTAAACGATGTGTTCAATGAAGGCAAGCTAAGCAAAGTAAAAGGCAAAGCAGCTATTGCACATGTACGTTATTCAACGCAAGGAAATGGTGGTCTTGAAAATGTTCAACCATTACTTTTCCATTCATCTACTGGCAGTTTATCGATTGCGCATAACGGGAATTTAGTAAATGCGAATCATTTAAAGCAATATTTAGAGCGTGCAGGTAGCATCTTTCACTCTACTTCAGATTCAGAAGTACTTGCACATTTAATCAAAAAATCATCTCATTCACCATTCCGTGAAAAAGTGAAAAATGCGTTATCTTTATTAAAAGGGGCATTTACATTTTTAATCATGACAGAAGATGTGATGATGGTAGCGCGTGATGTGAACGGTTTACGTCCACTATCAATTGGCAAATTGGGAGATGGCTGGGTAGCCGCTTCAGAAACATGTGCATTTGATTTAATCGGTGCAGAATATGTGCGTGATGTAGAACCTGGAGAGCTTGTAATCATTACGGATAAAGGCATTGAATCAGATATGTTTGCTGATCCAGCGAACCGTGCAATGTGTGCGATGGAATATGTCTACTTAGCGCGTCCTGACTCAGATATTGATGGCATTAATGTGCATATGGCCCGTAAACGTATGGGAAAAACTTTAGCAAAAGAATGTGCCCATATTGAAGCGGATGTAGTAACAGGTGTGCCCGATTCTAGTATTTCAGCAGCGATTGGTTTTGCCGAAGCAAGTGGCATTCCATATGAGCTTGGATTAATTAAAAATCGTTATGTTGGTCGTACATTTATTCAACCTACACAAGAACTGCGTGAGCGCGGAGTAAAAATGAAATTATCACCTGTTATTCAGGTTGTAAAAGATAAACGCGTCGTGATGGTGGATGATTCAATCGTTCGTGGTACTACTTCAAAACGTATCGTTAAAATGTTAAAAGATGCAGGTGCAAAAGAGGTGCATGTTGTTATTTCATCTCCTCCAATGGTTGATCCATGCTTCTACGGTATTGATACGTCAACACATGAACAATTAATCGCTGCTAGTCACAACGTAGAAGAAATGCGTGAAGCAATCGGTGCAGATACATTAACATTTTTATCTGAAGAGGGAATGGTAGAAGCAATTGCTCGTCCATTCGAAGATGAAAGTCGTGGCCTTTGTCTCGCATGCTTCAACGGGAAATATCCAACAGAAATTTTCCCAGACACAGTGTTACCACATGAAAAAGATTGTTAAGCGGTTTAACTTGATTTAGCAGGGGTTAACCCCCTGCTGAATCAAATTAAAGCCCCGGCGGATGTCACAGATTTTTAGAGGGATTTTTCGAGCAAGCTTGAAAAAATCTGGACGCAATTACGCTAAAGCGTAATTGATTTAAGGAGGAGCAAGTACATTATGTCAAAAGCATATGAACAAGCAGGCGTAAATATTGAAGCAGGTTATGAAGCAGTAAAGCGTATGAAATCACACGTTGAACGTACAAATCGATTAGGTGTGATGGGGACATTTGGTGGCTTCGGCGGAATGTTCGATTTGTCTGCATTAAACTTAAAAGAACCGGTTCTAATTTCAGGTACAGACGGTGTTGGTACGAAATTAAAGCTTGCCTTTATGGTAGACAAACACGATACAATTGGCGTGGATTGTGTAGCAATGTGTGTCAATGATATCGTTGCTCAAGGCGCAGAGCCATTATACTTCCTTGACTATGTTGCGGTAGGTAAAGCAGTGCCTGAAAAAATCGAGCAAATCGTAAAAGGTGTAGCAGACGGCTGTGTGCAATCTGGTGCAGCACTTATCGGCGGCGAAACAGCAGAAATGCCAGGCCTTTATGAAGAAGATGAGTATGATTTAGCTGGATTTGCAGTAGGTGCTTGTGAAAAATCCGATATCGTGACAGGTGAAAAGATTGTAGAAGGTGACGTACTAATTGGTCTTGCTTCAAGTGGCGTTCACTCTAACGGTTATTCTTTAGTTCGTAAAGTTATTTTTACAGATAATGATTGTGCAGTAGATGCAATTGTAGATGGCTATGAAGACCTTGGTCCTATTGGCGAAGCACTTTTAGTCCCTACAAAGCTTTACGCAAAACCAGTATTAGCAGCTTTAAAAGCAGCAGACGTTCATGGTTGTGCACACGTAACAGGTGGCGGTTTTTATGAAAACTTACCACGCATGATGCCAGAAGGTTTAGCAACAGAAATTGACTTAGGTTCTTGGCCGTCATTACGTATCTTTGACTTCTTAAAAGAAAAAGGTGCTTTAGCAGACAAGGATTTATATAATGTTTTCAACATGGGAATCGGCTTTGTTATGGCTGTTCCTGCAAGTGAAGTGGAAAAAGTAATCGCAGCAACTGAAGCAAATGGCGAAAAAGCATACACAATTGGTCGCGTAGTAAAAGGTGAAGGTGTTATTTTCAACGGTGAGCATGACGGGAGTTTAGTGTAATGGTAGCCAAAATCGCAGTATTTGCTTCAGGCAGTGGCAGTAACTTTCAAGCAATTGCCGAAAGCATTGAGCGCGGCGAATTAACAGCAAACATAGGGCTTGTTATTACAGACAAGCCAGGTGCTTTCGTCGTAACGCGTGCCGAAAAGATGGGCATTCCGGCTTTGGAATTAGCACCAAAAACGTTTGAATCCAAGGTCGCTTACGAAGAGAAAATTATTGAAGTGTTACAAGAAAACAATATTGAATGGGTTATTTTAGCGGGGTACATGCGTCTTGTTGGTGAGACATTATTATCCGCGTATGAAAATCGTATCATAAATATTCACCCATCTTTACTCCCATCATTTCCAGGCAAAGATGCGATTGGACAAGCGATGGCGCATGGTGTGAAAATTACGGGTGTAACAGTACATTATGTAGATGCCGGTATGGATACAGGGAAAATTATTGCACAAGGCACTGTCGACGTTGTAGAAGACGACCGCGCTGCAACAGAATCTAGTATTCATAAACTAGAACATGAACTGTACACAAATACATTACAGCAGTTATTCAAAAACTAAAAAATCGCTTGAGTCGCTCCTGTGAGGGCATGTGCTCACCGAAAAGAATATTGAAATTAATTGGAGGACCTAATCGTGACTAAACGCGCACTTATTAGTGTTTCAGATAAAAGTGGTATTTTAGAATTTGCAAAAGAATTAGTAGCTCTTGGCTATGAAGTATTATCAACTGGTGGTACAAAACAATTACTTCACGATAACAATGTACCCGTAACAGCAGTAGATGAAGTAACAAAATTCCCGGAAATTTTAGATGGCCGTGTGAAAACATTAAATCCAATGATTCACGGTGGTCTTTTAGGGAAATTTGACGAGCCAAGCCATGTTGCACAAATGGAAGAGCATGGTATCGAACCAATCGAAATTGTATGTGTAAACCTTTACCCATTCGTTGAAACAATTTCTAAGCCAAATGTTTCTTGGGATGACGCGATTGAAAACATCGATATCGGTGGTCCAACAATGCTACGTTCTGCAGCAAAAAATCACGCTTACGTAACAGTGATCGTGGATGCAAATGACTATGCCGCTGTTTTAGAAGAGCTAAAAGCAGATAACAAAACGACATTAGAAACACGTCGTCGTTTAGCAGCGAAAGTATTCCGTCATACAGCTGCATATGATTCATATATTTCAAATCATTTATCCAATGCGATTGGTGAAGAGTTCCCAGAAAACATGACGTTAACATATGAGTTGAAACAAACGTTACGTTACGGTGAAAACCCACACCAAAAAGCAGCATTTTATGCAAAACGTTTAGGCTCGGACTTCTCAATTGCCTATGCGAATCAAATACACGGAAAAGAATTATCTTACAATAACATCCAAGATGCAAACGCTGCATTACAAATTGTAAAAGAATTCGAAATGCCAGCAGCAGTTGCTGTGAAGCATATGAACCCATGTGGTGTTGGTACAGGTGTGACAATTGAAGAAGCATTCAACAAAGCATACGAAGCAGATCCAACATCTATTTTCGGTGGCATTATCGCGCTAAATATGGAAGTAGATGCTGCGACAGCAACGAAATTAAGCGAAATTTTTTTAGAAATTATTATCGCGCCTTCATTCACAGAAGAAGCGCTTGAAATTTTAACGAAAAAGAAAAATATCCGCTTAATGACAATTGACTTTGCACAAGCGAAGCAAGATCAATTTAATGTAGTATCTGTAGAAGGTGGCTTACTCGTTCAAGAGCCAGACCGCTATGGATTTAACGAAGCAGATATTAAAGTCGTAACGGACCGCGAACCAACTGAAGCTGAGTGGAATGCATTAAAACTTGGCTGGGCAGTTGTGAAGCACGTAAAATCAAATGCAATCGTAGTAACAGACGATCAAATGACATTAGGCGTTGGTGCTGGTCAAATGAACCGTGTTGGTGCAGCGAAGATTGCCTTTGAGCAAGCAGGAGAAAAAGCAAACGGTGCAGCACTTGCATCAGATGCATTCTTCCCAATGGGTGACACAGTTGAAGCAGCTGCTAAAGCTGGAATTAAAGCAATCATTCAACCAGGTGGCTCGATTAAAGATCAAGAATCAATCGAAGCAGCAAATAAATACGGTATTGCAATGGTATTCACTGGGGTTCGTCATTTCAAACATTAAAAAAGAGTACTTTGCTAGAAAATGTAGCACTATGTATAGTATAATAGAATAATGTTTCACTAATGCTCTGGCCGGGCATTAGCAGAAGCGTTTGCAAATGCTTTTTTCACTATTCTTTCTGGCCGGAAAAATGGTGAAGAAAACCGAATGGATGATCCTGGCCGGGTCCTTCGTTCAATAAATTGTTTACGCACATCCACTTTGGTCGGGGGATGTGCGTAACAACTCTTATTAATAAGGGAGACAATACTATTCTGGTCGGATAGCATTGTCTCTACTTAATTAATAAAAACGCTCGCCTGTTTTTGGCGGGCGTTTTTTTCTACTATACACAACATACATATTGCTTAAAAGATTTATAATTCAAAGGAGAGAATAAAATGAACATACTTGTAATCGGTAGTGGTGGTCGTGAACATGCGATTGCGAAACAATTTAATAATGCCCCTTCAGTACAGAAGGTTTTTGTTGCACCAGGTAATGATGGGATGAAAAATGATGCTGAAATCATCGCAATTGATGCATCTAATTTTGCGGAGTTAGCGGACTTTGCAAAGGAAAATAATATCGCTTTAACATTTGTCGGTCCAGAACAGCCATTAGCTGAAGGAATTGTAGATTATTTTAATGAGCAAGGCTTAGTCATTTTCGGACCAACGAAAGCAGCTGCACAAATTGAAGGCTCAAAATCGTATGCGAAAGATATTATGAACAAATATAATATACCAACTGCTGCACATGAAACGTTTACGGAAGCTGATAAAGCTGTAGCGTACATTAAAGAACAAGGCGCACCAATCGTTATTAAAGCAGATGGACTTGCAGCAGGTAAAGGTGTAATTGTTGCAATGACAGAAGCAGAAGCAATTGTAGCGGTAGAGGATATGATTGGTAACCAACGTTTTGGTGACTCTTCATCTCGCGTCGTAATTGAAGAATTTCTTGATGGGGAAGAGTTTAGCTTCATGTCATTTGTTCATAAAGGACAAATTTATCCAATGGTTATTGCACAAGATCATAAACGTGCTTATGACGGCGACCGTGGACCGAATACAGGTGGTATGGGAGCATATTCTCCAGTACCTCAAATTTCAGAGGACATTGTTAAGGTTGCATATGACACAGTTGTTGAACCAACAGTAAAGGCAATGGAAGCAGAAGGTGTATCATTCACAGGTATTTTATATGCTGGTTTAATTTTGACGAAAAAAGGTCCGAAAGTAATCGAGTTCAATGCGCGTTTTGGTGACCCAGAAACACAGGTCGTTTTACCACGTATGGCATCTGATTTTGGTGAGTTTATGCTTGCATTAATGAACGAAGAGCCATTCGATTTACAATGGAAAGAAGAAGCCATTTTAGGTGTTGTCGTAGCGGCAGATGGCTATCCTGGAGATGTAGAAAAAGGCAATGCACTACCTAATTTAAGCGATTTAGCACTTCCGGTTTATCACGCAGGTACAAAACTTGTAGATGGTCAATTTGTCGGAAATGGCGGTCGTGTCATTTTAGTTGCTGCGGAAGCGGAAGATTTAAAAGAAGCGCAAGAAAAGGTATATGCTGAGCTTGCCAAAAAAGAATGGCCGAACTTCTTCTTCCGTCAAGATATCGGTTGGAGAACGTTTGAATAATTGAATGTCCATTTTAAGCTGAAGCTTTGCTAAATATGCTTCGAAAAGTACGGTAGGGATATGCTACCGTACTTTTTGAATTGTAATTTTTTTCTATAATACTTTGCTTTATGAAAGTGCTATGATACGATAAAAATAGGTTCGAAAAGGAAATATTTCAACTATTTCCACTAAATAGAGTATTTTTAATTGATAAAATTTCGATAATTGAGAGGAGCGTTTTATTGTGTCTGAAGTCAAATGGAGAATTAAGGATATTCGTGAACAAGTGAGTATTATTGATGGGAAAGTAGCTCCTAATATCGTGCTGCAAAATGCAAAATACTTGCACAGCATATTTAAGCAATGGTTGACAGGGAATATTTGGATTTCCGGTGATCGCATTGTGTATGTTGGAAAGGAAATGCCGACCAATTTAGATGGGACAGATATCATTGATATGACAGGTAAAACGGTTGTACCTGGTTATATTGAGCCGCATGTGCATCCGTTCCAACTGTATAATCCATATAGCTTTGCGCAGTTTTGTGCACAATCGGGTACAACGACATTTATTTCAGATAATATGACGCTTGTTTCTTTACTAGATAATAAGAAAGCGTTTTCTTTGATGGATAACCTAAGTCAATTGCCATATTCATTTTATTGGTGGGCAAGATTTGATTCGCAAACAGAGCTTGAGAATGAAGGGGAACTCTATTCGAATGCCTCGGTATGTGAATGGTTGGAGCGTCCAGAAGTAGTTTTAGGCGGTGAATTGACGGGCTGGCCACGTTTAACACGCGGTGATGATCAAATGCTGTATTGGATTCAAGCAGCGAATCATAAAGGGAAGAAAGTTGAAGGGCATTTCCCAGGAGCATCGGATAAAACATTGGCGAAAATGCGTTTATTTGGCGTTGATGGAGACCATGAGGCAATGACAATTGAAGATGTAGAGGCACGTATTTTACATGGTTATGCGGTGACATTGCGTTATTCTTCAATTCGTCCTGATTTACCACAGCTTTTAAAGGGCGTTGTCGAGCGCGGTTACCCGATTTTTGACCACTTAATGATGACGACAGACGGTTCAACGCCGAGCTTCCATCAAGATGGTGTTATTGATAAATGTATTCGTGCTGCACTTGAAGCAGGAGTGAGCCCAATTGACGCGTATAATATGGCATCTTACAATGTTGCGCGCTATTATGATATGTCTAATTTACATGGAATTATTGCAACGGGGCGTTATGCAAATATTAATATATTATCAGATGAAAATTCACCAACTCCTGAAGCGGTTCTTTCAAAAGGGGTTTGGTTGAAGCGTGACAATGTAGATCTACAAGCATTCCCAGCAGTGGACTTATCGGCTTTAGAGAAATTGACGATTGACTTTGATTTAACGGACGCAGATTTCCAATTTTCAATGCCAATCGGAATTGAGATGGTAAATGACGTCATCACAAAACCATATAGCATCACGACGCAAGGACAACAGATATTATCAACTGACCATGATGAAAGCTATTTAATGTTGGTCGATCGTAATGGGGCATGGCGCATTAATACAATGCTGAAAGGTTTTGCAACACACGTAAAGGGCTTTGCTTCTTCCTATTCAAATACAGGCGATATTATTTTAATTGGAAAAAGTATGGAGGATATGAAGTGTGCTTTTCAGGAGTTAAAGAAAATGAATGGTGGCATTGTATTAGTGGAGGATAGACAAATTGTCACGTCTTTACCGTTAGCTTATTCGGGCTCATTTTTTGATGGAACAGTGGAAGAAGTTATTCAATTAGAACTCGATTTAAAAGCGGCTTTAAAGGAACGTGGTTATCACTATACGGATGCCATTTATACATTATTATTTTTACAATCAACGCATTTACCTTATATCCGTATTACACCAAGAGGAATTTTCGATGTCATGAAAAATACGGTTATGCTACCGTCCGTTATGCGTTAACTTATTTCAGCATAATATCCTCCCTCATCTATAAGGGGGGATATTATGCCGAGGTGTAATTGATTCAAATAGGGGGAGAATAAAATGAGGAAGCGCGGCTTTTTTATTGCAGCGATTTTAAGTACAGCAGTTATTGCAGGTTGTTCAGATAAAGAACAGGTGGAGCAACCAGAAATTGAAGAACAAGAAGAGGTATTAGTTGCAGATGCGGAAGAGGAAGAGGCATTGCCATTTGTTGCACCGTTTACAGGTGAGCCTATTGCCGAGGAAATAACGCAACGTCCGATTATTGCGACGATTAATAATCATCCATTAGCACGTCCGCAATCGGGTTTAGCGCAGGCTGATGTCGTTTATGAAATGCTTGCTGAAGGTGATGTGACGAGATTTTTAGCGTTGTATCAGTCGCAAATTCCAGAATCCATTGGCCCAATCCGAAGTGCGCGTTCTTACTTTATCGATATTGCGAAAGGTTTAGATGCATTTTATTTAGCGCATGGCTATAGTCCAGAGGCCAAATCGATGCTAGATAAGAGAGTGGTTGAGGGACTGAATGGGATGCAATATGATGGCATTTATTTCAATCGTTCTTCTGAGCGAAGAGCACCACATAATTCTTATATTTCAGGTGAAAATGTAGTTGCAGGCGCAGAAAAGATAGGCGCTTCACTACTTTATCAGAAAAAAGTATCTTATCCTTTTTATGAAGGCGAAGATAGTGTTAAAATAGGAACACAGGCTAGTGAGGTAGCGATAAACTACAGTACGAATGGGAAATTTAATAGCCAGTATGTATTTGATTCAGAAACAAATCGCTATGCTAGATTTTCTGCAAATGTCCAAACCGTAGATTATGTAACACAGCAGCCAATCGAATTAGCGAACGTTTTATTTTTTGAGATGCCACATCAAATTATTGATAACGAAGGTAGACGCGCAATCAATATTAAAGGTGGGGGCAACGCATATGTATTCCAGGGTGGAATGATGCGTGAAGTAAAATGGAAAAATGCAGAGAGTTTTTTAATCGCCATTGAAGAAGATGGATCTGAAGTGAAGCTAGTGCCAGGGCAAACATGGGTTCATTTTGTACCGACGTCTCCAGGACTCGCGTCATCTGTTACATATGCACAATAAGAGAGGAATGGGGGAATTTTATGCAAATCGAAAAGATTCGTGGTCATCAAACCGAGCAGTTATTTAAAGCGGTCCTTGAATTAAAGGATATTGAAGAATGCTATAAGTTTTTTGATGATTTATGCACAATTAGTGAAATCCAATCATTAGCACAACGTTTTGAGGTGGCGCATTTACTACGTTTAAAGAAAACGTATGAGACGATCAAAAAAGAAACGGGTGCTTCAACAGCAACGATTTCACGTGTTCGCCGCTGCTTTGATTACGGAAACGATACGTATGATGAAATGCTAGGACGCTTGTATCCTGATGAGAAACCATTTGAACCAAAGTAAGGTTGAATGGAGCTTAAATTAAAGTGTGTAAAAAGACTGGGCATTTTATTTGCTCAGTCTTTTAATATTTCTAGAAACTTCGCTATACTTGTAGATGGGATAACTAGATTCAGCAGAATTCTCCTACTTCTATAAAGTGGAGGATGAATGCCAAATATGCAATTCTATTCAGGAGGGTTTCTAACCCTGGCTGAAATAGAGGAACTCAGCCTAAGTGCGCCGCGTCATGCGGCAACGCCTGAGTGACCAACATCGTGTTGGCCCAAGCCCCGGCGGATGTCACAGATTTTTAGGGGAGTTTTTCGAGCGATCTCGAAAAAAAATCTGGACGCAATTACGCCGAGGCGTAATTGATCCATAAAACTATGAATGAACAGGTGGATATAAAAATGGAATATTTAAATTGGCGACATGTATTTAAATTAGACCCTGCTAAGGGAATTTCTGATGAAGCACTGGAGCAAATTTGTGAATCAGGAACGGATGTTATTTTAGTTGGGGGCACGGATGATGTCACATTAGATGGGGTATTAGACCTTTTAGTTCGTGTGCGTCGTTTTTCAGTGCCGGTTGCATTAGAAATTTCAAATTTGGAAAGTGTTACACCAGGTTATGATTATTACTTTATTCCGTCTGTATTAAATAGTACGGAAACACGATGGGTAAAAGATTTACATCATGAAGCCATTAAGGAATACGGTGATATTTTAATTTGGGAAGAGCTTGTTGCAGAAGGGTATGTTGTGCTAAATCCGGATTGTAAAGTTGCACAACTGACAAATGCAAAAACAGATTTAACGGTGGAAGATGTTGTGGCCTATGCGCGCATGGCGGAGAATTTGTTTAAACTGCCAATTTTTTATTTAGAATATAGCGGAACTTATGGCGATACTGAAGTGGTAAGCGCGGTTGGTGAAGTATTAAATGAGACGAAGCTTTTTTATGGTGGCGGCATTACTTCACCTGAGCAGGCGAAAGAAATGGCAGCCTTTGCAGATACAGTCATTGTCGGTAATATTGTATACAATGATTTAAAAACAGCGTTAAAAACAGTACAAGCAGTGAAAAAAGTAGTGAAATGATATACAATAGGAACAAACGTTCTTTTGGATTGGATGGTGTAGTATGGATCATATTGCAAACAGTTTAGTAACAGGCATGAATCCACAGCAGGCAGAAGCAGTAAAAGCAACAGAAGGACCGCTACTAATAATGGCAGGTGCAGGTTCAGGAAAGACCCGTGTGTTAACGCATCGCATTGCCTATTTAGTTGTTGAGCGGCAAGTATATCCTTCGAAAATTTTAGCGATTACATTTACAAATAAAGCGGCACGTGAAATGCGTGACCGAATTGATGGCATCTTGGGCAATGGCACAACAGATGGCATGTGGGTATCGACATTCCACTCGATGTGCGTGCGAATTTTACGTCGCAATATTGATCGTATTGGTTATACGAAGAGCTTTTCTATTTTAGATAGTTCGGACCAGTTGACGGTTATCAAAAATATTTTAAAGCAGGATAATATTGACCCGAAACAATACGATCCACGTGCAATTTTGAATACGATTAGCTCAGCGAAAAACGAATGTATTACGGTTTCGGAATTCGAAGCGAATCAAAATCCTCATAATCCATTTGAAAAGATTGTAGCGCAGGTTTACAGGGGCTATCAAAAGCGTTTGCATCAAAATCAAAGTCTCGATTTTGATGATTTAATCATGCTGACAATTCGTTTATTTGAGCAGGCACCAGATGTGCTTGAATTTTATCAAAATAAATTCCAATATATTCACGTGGATGAGTATCAGGATACAAATAAAACCCAATATTTACTAGTTCAAATGCTCGCGAAGAAATTCCGTAATATTTGTGTTGTTGGGGATTCGGATCAGTCCATTTATCGTTGGCGTGGCGCGGATATTACGAATATTTTATCGTTTGAAAAGGATTATAAAGATGCCAAAGTCATTATGTTAGAGCAAAATTATCGCTCAACAAAACGCATATTACAGGCAGCAAATAGTGTCATTGAAAAGAATAAAAATCGCTATAAAAAAGTATTGCGTACAGACAATACCGAGGGCGAAAAAATACAACTTTACAAAGCTGGCAATGAGCAGGATGAAGCGCAGTATGTCGTTCGAACAATCCAAAAGCTGATGAAGGATGAAGACTATAAGCTCAATGATTTCGCCATACTTTATCGTACAAATGCGCAGTCACGCGTAATTGAAGATGTGCTTGTCAAATCGAATATGAACTATCAAATTGTTGGCGGAACAAAATTCTATGACCGTAAAGAAATTAAAGATTTACTCGCGTATTTACGTTTAATTTCAAACAATAATGACGATTTATCACTTGCACGCATTATTAATGAACCAAAACGAGCGATTGGTGCGACGTCCTTTGATAAGATGCTCCAATATGCAATCGAGCAAGACCGTTCGATTTTTGATGCGATGAGTGAGCTAGTTTTTATGGGATTAACAGGGAAGGCATCTGCATCAGCGGAGCAATTTTACAATATGATTCGTTCATTGACCGAGCGCCAAAATGATTTGTCCGTGACGGAGCTTGTGGAAGAAGTCATCGAAAAATCAGGCTACCGCAAAATGCTAGAAGCGGAAAAATCAATTGAAGCCGAAAGCAGACTTGAAAACATTCAGGAATTTTTAACGGTTACACAGGCATTTGAAAAACGCAGTGAAGATCAATCGCTTGTTGCCTTTTTAACGGATCTGGCATTAGTTGCAGATATTGATTCTTTAGATGAAGAAGAGAAAGCAAAAGGTACGATTATTTTAATGACGATGCATGCTGCAAAAGGTCTGGAATTCCCAGTTGTATTCATTATTGGTATGGAGGAAAACATCTTCCCACATTCTCGTTCATTAGAAAGTGAAGAGGAAATGGCTGAGGAGAGAAGGTTGATGTATGTCGGCGCGACGCGTGCGGAACAGCGACTATACTTAACATGTGCAGGCTCGCGAACAATTTTTGGACGTACTGGTTATAATGCTCCCTCTCGTTTCTTGCGTGAAATTGATGAAGAGGTAATTGAGCAAGTTTCCAAGTCTGGTGGTGCTTCTTACCGCGATACATCACTACCATTTACATCGAATCGCTATGACCGTATGTCGACAAACCGTTCATTAGGTGCTGTTCAAAATCCAGCATCACAAACATCAAGACTTGCAAACACAGGTGGCAGTCAGTTTGATTGGAAAATTGGAGATAAAGCCGCCCATGGAAAATGGGGGACTGGTATGGTCGTTAGTGTGAAAGGTGAAGGTGACGGCATGGAATTGGATATTGCCTTCCCAGCACCGACAGGTATTAAACGCTTATTAGCAAAATTTGCACCTATTCAAAAAGCTTAGGAGGATATAAAAATGAATGAAATTGAACAAAGAATCGCTGAGCTGGGTAAGCTTCTTCATGACTACGGTTATGCTTATTATGTGCAAGACAAGCCGTTAGTAGCGGATAGTGTATACGATCAATTATTGCATGAATTAATCGCACTTGAAGAAGCAAATCCACAATTCATTTATCCTGATTCTCCAACGCAACGTGTCGGTGGAGCAGTTGTTGAAGGCTTCCAAAAAGTGACGCATCAAACAGCGATGCTTAGTCTTTCCAATGCATTTAATGAAGGAGACTTACGTGATTTTGACCGGAAAATCCGTCAAGCAATAGGCGATAACTTTTCATATGTGTGTGAGCTGAAAATCGATGGCTTAGCTATTTCACTACGCTATGATAACGGTGTATTTGTGCAAGGCGCAACACGTGGAGATGGCTCTGTTGGTGAGGATATTACGATGAACTTAAAGACAATTCGCGCCATTCCACTACGCATAAAGGAACCTTTAACGATGGAAGTACGCGGGGAAGCGTATATGCCGAAAAAATCGTTTGAAAAGCTCAATGAATTGCGTCGTGAAAAAGAGGAAGAACAATTTGCCAATCCACGTAATGCAGCAGCAGGATCACTTCGTCAATTGGACCCGAAAATAGCAGCAAGTCGTAATTTATCAACGTTTATTTATTCGATTGGCGGAGATGGCGAGGCGTTTGGCATCGAAGGGCATGGTGAAATGCTCGATTATTTAGAGCGTCTTGGCTTCCCGTCAAATAAAGAAAGACAAGCATGTGCAACAATTGAAGAGGTTTTAGCGTTTATAGAGAAGTGGACAGAAGCACGTCCAAATTTACCATATGAAATTGATGGTATCGTTATTAAAGTGAATTCATTTGCGCAACAGGATGAACTTGGTTTTACAGCAAAGTCACCACGTTGGGCCATTGCATATAAATTCCCTGCGGAAGAAGTCGTTACAACGCTTGTAGATATCGAGCTGACGGTAGGGCGTACAGGCGTCATTACACCAACTGCGCTATTAACACCTGTTCTTGTTGCAGGAACAACGGTGAGTCGTGCATCTCTTCATAATGAAGATTTAATTCGTGAAAAGGATATTCGCATTAATGACACGGTAATTGTCAGAAAAGCAGGGGACATTATTCCGCAAATTGTTGGTGTTGTGCTTGAGCAACGCCCAGATGATGCAATTCCATATACGATGCCAACGCATTGTCCTGCATGTGATGAAGAAGTTGTTCGAATTGAAAGTGATGTGGCATTGCGCTGCATTAACCCGTTATGCCCTGCGCAAATTGCAGAAGGTGTGAAGCATTTTGTGTCACGTAACGCGATGAATATTGATGGCTTAGGTGAAAAAGTGGTCGAGCAGCTATTGCGTGAAGGCTCGATTAAAGATGTGGCCGATCTCTATTTATTAACAGTTGAAATGTTGATCGACCTTGAACGGATGGGGCAAAAATCCGCAACAAATTTAGTCGCAGCAATCGAAAAATCAAAGGGTAATTCATTAGAAAAGCTATTATTTGGTTTAGGCATTCGTCATGTAGGGGAAAAGGCAGCCAAAATACTAGCACAGCATTTTGAAGCGATTGATCCACTAATGGAAGCAACAGAGGAACAACTAACTGCGATTCATGAAATTGGTGACAAAATGGCGGAATCCATCGTTGCCTATTTTGCTAATGATCAAATTCAACTATTAATAAGTCGTTTAAAAGATGTTAATGTGAATATGAACTATACAGGTAAAAAAGTAGTCATTGAGGTCGGTGCTAATCCATTTGCCGGAAAAACGGTTGTTTTAACAGGGAAACTTCTACAATTGACACGGAATGATGCGAAGGCGAAAATAGAACAGTTAGGCGGTATTGTTGCAGGAAGTGTAAGTAAGAAAACAGATCTTGTAATCGTTGGAGAAGATGCGGGTTCTAAGCTAGAAAAAGCACAAAGCCTCGGCATTGAAATTTGGGATGAAAACCGCCTAATTGAACAATTACAATAGTGAAGGGGACTTATTCTCATGAAAAAATACCGCTTGGTGCCGGCAATCGTTGCTGCTTTACTTCTTACTGCGTGTGCACCGAAAATTACACCAGAAACAGAGCTCACTCAGGATTCTGATTCAGCAGAAGAAGTAGAGACAACGATTATCCCGAATAAGCAAATCAATGATAGTTACTATAGAACATTGATTCCATTTAAAGAAAGTGCGAGCCGTGGTTTAGTCGTTTCAAATATTTTTACAAAGTATGATATGAAAGAAGCCGAATTAGGTTTAATGCGTATTTCTCAAAATAAATTTGATACCGAAAATTATTTCTTTCAAGAGGGGCAATATTTATCTGAGGAAACGTTGAAATATTGGCTAGCTCGTCCAAATCAAACGAAAGATAAAGGGCCTGAATATCAAGGACTTAATCCATCGAGTATTGATGAAGCAACAGGGAAAGAGATGGACGCGACGATTAAAGCAACAGAGGCACCCGTTTATTTATCGCATTTGGTGGAGCAAAATTACTTAACCAAAACAGAGAATAATAAAATAACGCTTTCTGGTATTTCGATAGGCTTGGCATTAAATTCAGTGTATTACTATCAAAAAGAGCAGTATGGAGAGTTTTTTGAGCAAAAGATTCCTGAAAAAGAGCTAGAAAAAGAAGGGAAGAAAATTGCGCAAGAAGTGATTAATCGACTGCGAGCGCGTTCTGAGTTGGCGGATGTACCAATTGTTATTGCGCTATTTAAGCAAGAAGAGCGTAATTCGATTGTTCCGGGTACATATTTTGCTTATAATTCTGTTGATGCAAATCAATCGGCTCTAGGAGAGTGGGAAGATGTACAGGAGAAATATGTGAAATTCCCGATGTCCTCACCTGATAATATGTATCGTGATATGAATACGGACTTCTTAGCCTTTAAGCAAGAGGTTGATAGATATTTCTCGAACTTCACAAGTGTATTTGCAACCGGTTTTTATCAAAATAAAAATATTCAAAAGCTCGATATCGAAATCCCAATTCAATTTTATGGGACGGCTGAAATTACAGGCTTCACACAATATTTGACAGGAGTAATGCTGACTCATTTGCCGAAGGATTTATTAATTACAATCAGCATTACTTCAGTAAATGGTCCAGAAGTGTTAATCAAAAAAGAACCGAATGAAAAAGAGCCATTTATTCATATTTATGATTAACTTGATTCAGCAGAATTTCCCTATTTCTATAAGAGGAAAATTCTGCTGAAAAATTTAATTCTATTCAGTAGAGGTTCAAACCCTAACTGAATCAAGTTAATGCCCCGGCGGATGTCGCAGATTTTTTAGGGGAGTTTTTCGAGCGAGCCCGAAAAAAATCTGGACGCAATTACGCCGAGGCGTAATTGATTGGAAGCACCTAAAAAACTGAACCAACCGGTTGATTCTATTAGATCAACCGGTTGGTTTTATTACATTTTCAAAGCTAAAAAAAACACTTTAACACTTTATTACATTAATTTGGCGAAAAGTGTTTAAAACTTCGTGTCGGTTGGTGAAACTTTCGGTAAAATTGTGATTTTTACAGGGAAAAATGGTATGATTGTTGGCATGGTTAATTCGAAATTTGGAGGTGTAAGAAATGGCAAAAATATCTAAAGAAGAAGTAAAACACGTAGCGCACTTAGCTCGCCTTGCTATTACAGAAGAGGATGCAGAGAAATTTGCTGAACAACTTGGCAAAATTACAGACTTTGCAGAGCAGCTAAATGAATTAGATACAACGAACGTAGAACCAACATCACATGTTTTACCACTTGTAAACGTAATGCGTGAAGACGTAGCTAAAGAAGGCCTAGCAATTGAAAAAGTAATGCTTAATGTAAAGAGTCAAGAAGCTGGTCAAATTAAAGTACCATCAATCATGGAATAATTTAAGGAGGGACATGTCACATGACAGTATTTGAGCGCACATCAGCACAATTACAAGAAGCTTTAAAAACGCGTGAACTGACAATTACAGACTTAACAAGCGAAGCATTTGCCCGCGTGGAAAAGTTGGACGGCGATGTTCAAGCATTTTTAGCTTTAAATAAAGAAGAAGCAACCGCTCGTGCAGCAGAGTTAGATCAAGTTCCTTTCGAGGAGCGCGGACCACTATTCGGTATGCCGATTGGGGTTAAAGATAATATCGTAACTGAAGGATTAGAAACGACTTGTGCTTCTAAAATTTTAGAAGGCTTTATGCCAATTTATGATGCAACGATTGTACAAAAACTTCGCGATGCGGGTATGGTAACAATTGGTAAATTAAACATGGATGAGTTCGCAATGGGTTCTTCAAATGAAAACTCAGCGTACAAAACAACAAAAAACCCATGGAATCTTAACCACGTACCAGGTGGATCTTCAGGTGCATCTGCAGCAGCAGTAGCAGCCGGCGAAGTACCATTCTCATTAGGTTCAGATACAGGTGGTTCAATCCGTCAACCAGCAGCTTACTGTGGTGTTGTAGGGATGAAACCTACATACGGTCGTGTGTCTCGTTTTGGATTAGTTGCATTCGCATCTTCATTAGACCAAATCGGACCAATTACACGTAACGTAACAGACAATGCATTATTACTAGAAGCAATCTCAGGTGTAGATGAAATGGATTCTACTTCTGCGGATGTGCCAGTACCAAACTACGCAGCAGCACTTGATGGCAATATTAAAGGCTTAAAAATCGCAGTACCTAAAGAGTTTTTAGGTGAAGGCGTTGGCGAAGCGGCGAAAAAATCTGTATTAGATGCATTAGAAGTATTAAAAGCACAAGGTGCAACAGTAGAAGAGGTTTCACTTCCTCACTCGAAATACGCATTAGCAGCTTATTATATTCTGTCATCATCAGAAGCTTCTTCTAACCTTTCTCGTTTCGATGGTATTCGTTACGGTTACCGTTCAGAAAATGCGACAAACTTATTAGAGCTTTACAAACAATCACGTGCTGAAGGTTTCGGTGATGAAGTAAAACGCCGTATCATGCTTGGTACGTATTCATTATCAGCAGGTACGTATGATGCATATTACAAAAAAGCACAACAAGCACGTACGCTAATTAAAGCGGATTATGACAAAGTTTTCGAAAACTATGATGTAATTATTGGACCAACAGCACCAACACCAGCATTTGAAGTAGGTGCAAACGTTGAAGATCCAATGACAATGTACGCAAATGATATTTTAACAATTCCAATTAACTTAGCAGGTGTACCAGCAATTTCGATCCCATGTGGATTTGAAAATGGTTTACCATTAGGTTTACAAATTATCGGTAAACACTTCGATGAAGAAACAATTTACCGTGTTGCTTACGCATATGAGCAACAAACAGACTTCAATACACAAACTCCAGCATTATGGGAGGTAAAATAAGATGAACTTTGAAACAGTAATCGGTTTAGAAATTCACGTTGAGTTAAAAACAAACTCTAAAATTTTCTCGGCTTCACCTAACTACTTCGGTGCAGAACCAAACACAAATACTTCTGTAATTGAACTTGGTTACCCAGGTGTTTTACCAGTATTAAATAAGCAAGTAGTAGACTATGCGATGCGCGCTTCTTTAGCGTTAAACATGGAAATAGAACAAGAAACTAAGTTCGACCGTAAAAACTACTTCTATCCGGATAATCCGAAAGCTTACCAAATTTCACAATTCGATAAACCAATCGGTAAAAATGGTTGGGTTGAAATTGAAATTGAAGCAAAAGACGGCAAACCAGGTTACAAGAAAAAAATCGGTATTACACGCCTTCATATGGAAGAAGATGCTGGTAAATTAACTCATGCGGATGGCTATTCTTTAGTAGACTTAAACCGTCAAGGAACGCCACTTGTGGAAATCGTATCTGAGCCAGACATCCGTACACCGGACGAAGCGTATGCATATCTTGAAAAAGTAAAATCAATTATCCAATATTCGGGCGTTTCTGACGTACGTATGGAGGAAGGTTCTTTACGTTGTGATGCGAACGTTTCATTACGTCCATACGGTCAAGAACAATTCGGTACAAAAGCTGAGCTTAAAAACTTAAACTCATTCAACTTTGTACGTAAAGGTTTAGAGCACGAAGAAATTCGTCAAGCTCAAGTATTAATGTCAGGTGGCGAAATTGAGCAAGAAACACGCCGTTATGATGAAAAAACTGGTAAAACATTGCTTATGCGTGTTAAAGAAGGTACGGATGATTACCGTTACTTCCCAGAGCCAGATTTAGTGCACCTTTCGATTTCAGATGAGTGGGTTGAGCGCATTCGCCAGTCAATTCCAGAATTACCGGATGCACGAAAAGCACGCTATGTAGAAGAGTTAGGCTTAACTGCATATGACGCGACAGTACTTGTTATGAACAAAGAGATTTCTGATTTCTTCGACGCAATGACTGTTGCTGGAGCAGATGCAAAACTTTCTGCAAACTGGTTAATGGGCGATGTTTCAGCTTACTTAAATGCAGAGCAAAAAGATTTAAAAAATACAGCATTAACACCAGAAAACTTAGCAGGCATGGTGAAATTAATTTCTGACGGTACAATCTCATCTAAGATTGCGAAGAAAGTATTCACTGAGCTAGTAGAAAACGGTGGAGACGCTGCGAAAATCGTAAAAGAAAAAGGCTTAGTCCAAATTTCTGACCCAGAAGTAATCCGTGGTTTCGTAACAACGGTTCTTGATGCGGATGAAAAATCTGTAGCAGATTTCTTAGGTGGTAACGAACGTGCAATTAAAGCACTTTTAGGCCAAATTATGAAAGCTTCAAAAGGACAAGCAAATCCACAATTAACAAACCAAATTTTAATGGAAGAAATTAATAAACGTTAATTTCTTTAAGGAAAAACGATGGCTTAATGCCATCGTTTTTTTTGCGTATTTATTTCGAATAAACTTAGCAACGTATCAATAAATTAAATTTAAACTCTCTTTACAGCCAATCCATTTTTGAAAGAATACCGAAATATGCTATTCTAACAATATATGGGAGGCGATAAAATGAAATTGATCAAGGGAGACGACATCCGAAAAAATAAGCAACTTATGAAAAGCTTCTTTCAATTAAGTGAGGAAACATTTCAATTGCAATTCGAACAATGGGCAGAGTTAGGTTATTGGAATGATAGCTATTGTTGTTATGCATTTGAGGACAAAGGTGAAATTGTCGCCAATGTTTCTACTAGTATAGGTACGATGATTTTAGATGGGCAAGCATATCAATCCATACAAATCGGAACCGTTATGACGAAGCCAGGCTATCAAGGGCAAGGGTTATCTAGAAAACTAATGGAAGTTGTTTTAGAAGATGTAAAACAAGCTCAGTTTGTGTACTTGTTCGCAAATGCATCGGTCCTTCAATTTT
This sequence comes from Solibacillus cecembensis, assembly GCF_050272495.1. Lineage (NCBI taxonomy): Bacteria > Bacillati > Bacillota > Bacilli > Caryophanales > Caryophanaceae > Solibacillus > Solibacillus cecembensis. The sequence goes on from NZ_JBNNMF010000032.1 coordinate 29,687, forward strand.
ATACGAAATTTGGATTTGAAAAAAGACGGCAGGCAACGTACCATGTGCAAACGGCGGACTTAACATTGCAGCCAACAGAAGTGAAAAAGCTTGATATAAACGAGCCAAAAGCACGCGAATTATTGTATGAAACGATTACGCATCGATTACCAATTAGCGTAAAGATGAGCATGCTTCAAAACGAAGATATCGTCATGTATCATGCATTAACGCAATATAAGGACTGTATTTATTATGTACCAAAATTGCAGACGATTGTTATTTGTCAGGAGGAAGATGGGGTACTCGAACTAATTGATATAATTTCAAAGCAGCCACTTGATATAGTAGAAGTATTGCAAAGCTTGCCAATTACAGTACCAATGATTCAACTTTGCTTCACACCGGATGAACTATCGATTCCAGTTGTACAAGGTGTTTTTGAAGACGATGGCGCGATGTTTATGAAGGAACAATGTGACACCCATTATCCTAATGATATGCTCTATCCTTATAGTGGTTTAGCTTAAAAAGGGTGAGCAGGGCTTTGGTTTGCCAGCTCACTTTGCTACTTGAGTTTCTTTACCTTTTTATGTAATCTAAAATAAATGAAGACGGAATTTCCAAAAAGTCTTGGTTAGATTTCTCCGTTGATATTATAGCATCTTATGAAAATCACAGTAAAAGAACTTGGCAATAGTAGGGCATTATTGAGGAGCAGGTGAAGTGAATGTGGGTTTTAAGTGGTGATATAGGTGGGACAAAATTGGCACTCGCGATTTCAAAGGCAGAGGAGCCAGCAAAGCTCGTTAAACAAATAGAAGTGAAAAGCCCGCAGCAATCCGAAACATTATTTCAAGCAATCATCGATGGTTTTCAAAGCTTGCTTGAATCGGAGCAAGGTGACGTGACAAAAGTTGCAGTAGGTTTACCGGGTGTACTTGATATTGAGCAGGGACTTGTCATCTACCAGCAAAATTTACCGTGGCGTAATTTCCCGCTCGTTGAGAAATTACAGGCACACTACCCGAATGCGGAAATTATTATGGAAACGGACATGACGACAGCAGCGAATGGTGAATATAAAATCCGCCATTTTCAAAAGGAAACGATGATCTATATGACAGTTAGTACAGGAATTGCTTGCTGTACAATCCATGAGGGGAATGCATTACGAGGCGCGGGCATACCAGGGGAAGTTGGCTTTTCCTTAACGCGTGAAGGCGAGTATTTAGAGTGGATGGGATCAGGTCCTGCACTGCAAAAAATGATACAGGAAAAAACAGGTGATGAAGCAACGCTCGAGCAATTTTTCAAACGCTATTATGAAAATGATGCGCGTATACTACCGATAATTCACACTTGGCAAGAAGAGATTGCACATAAAATTCATACGTTTTTAATGTTGCTCGATCCTCATGTCGTTGTACTCGGTGGGGGTGTCATGAACCATCATCCACAAATGGTAAAAGAAATTGCGGAAAAGGTAGATGCTTTTTTCACATTACCTTTTTTCGAACATAAAAAAGGGCGCATTCAAGCAAGTATTAATAAAGGCGATGCTGGTTTAATAGGGGCTGCGTTATTGTAGATAAAAAGGGTGCACATATACTTATTTTGCTACCTTTTAAATTCTCTTTGAAAAGAAACTTTTGTTCAAATCATCCGTATAGTTAGTAAAGGCGGTGGGGTAGTGGAACAACGAGTGGTACTTATTATGGATAATTTAAAAAGCGTTGAGAAATTTGCGAAATGGTCAGTAGATAAAAGAATTCAATTTCAAATTGCCTCTTATTACTCATCAAGGCAAGAAACGTTTGATGAGAAGGGCTTTAAAGAAGTGCTGGACATTATAAAAAAAGAAACAAATTGGTTATCACATATTCGATCAAGCCCATTATTACAATATTCTTATGCGATGATTTTTAGCCATGAATTACAAAAGGAACAAAAGGTGACAGAGACACTGCATAATCAAAAAGTATTGCGAGAGGCAAAGTTTCCAAATAGCACATTTAATTATATTGCAGCGCTATTTTTGAATGAAGAAAACCCACAACTGCATGCACAAAATGCTCGAAAACTTTATGATGAAATGCGCAAACACCATCGTTTTTTAACGTCAACGGATGATATCGCGATTGCGGTTTTGTGTACGAAGGATGCGAATAGTGATTATGTAACCCGTGCGGCAACAATGCGGAAATACTATGATGAATTGCGTAAAAATAAATTTCATCAAGGAAATGAACTACAAGCACTTTCGCAAATTTTAACATTAATTGATGAGAATTATATCGATTATTTAGTGCCATATATTTTAACGATTCGTGAAAAATTACAGCAGCAAGGCATTAAAATAAAGCCTCAATTATATGTTCAACTTGGATTATTAGCCATTTTACGCATAGATGAAAAGCAATTAGAAGAGCTAATTTGCTTATATCAATTACTCATAAAAGAAAAGCATTTCAAATGGGATAAAAATGAGGCATTTACGATTGCTATACAACAAATGTTGGCAACATTGAATCATCAAGAGATTGGACTGTTATCATTAGTGTCAATTGAGGTCATTTTACAAATGCAACAGGCGGCTATGATTGCATCGATTGCGGCAAGTACTGCAGCAGCGAACTCGGGGAATAACTAAATGAAAAAGAGTATTCAGTAGCTAACTGAATACTCTTCTTTCAAATTAATTACGTTCTTCTTTCAAAATACGTTGTGTTTCATCAAACTCTTTTTCAATGTCTGCATTCTTTTTATAAGTAACTAAACTTACAATAAAGGCGATAACTAAACAAACGATGAAGCCCGGTACGATTTCGTAGAGCATGCCAGATAAGCTCGGTGTACGACCCCAAATGAATGCTACTAATGCACCTGCAACCATTCCTGAAAGCGCTCCGTAATTCGTCAGCTTTTTCCAGAATAATGATAGTAAAATAATCGGACCAAAGGCAGCACCAAAGCCAGCCCATGCAAAAGCAACAAGTCCTAAAATCGTACTTTCAGGATTCCAAGCAACAAAAGCAGCGAAAACAGAAACGAACAATACAGCCATACGACCTAAAAATACATAGTGTTTATCCGATGCCGATTTATTGAATAATGCTTTATAAATATCCTCAATAAGTGCAGAAGATGTCACGATTAATTGAGAAGAAATCGTACTCATTACAGCCGCTAAAATTGCCGCTAAAATAACTCCTGCAATAAATGGATGGAAAATAATTTGTCCTAATACGATAAAGACTGTTTCAGGATCCTTTAATTCAATTCCTTGTTGTTGGAAGTAAGCAACTCCCACAAATGCAGTTGATAGGGCACCAAGTAAACTGAAAATCATCCAGCCAATTCCGATGCGACGTGCACTTTTTACTTCTTTGACGGAAGAAATGGCCATGAAACGCACGATAATATGAGGCTGACCAAAATAACCAAGACCCCAAGCGACCGAAGAAATGATACCAGTAGCAGTAGCAGTGGCTGGTAATAAATTTAGCATATCTGGATTCACTTCTTTAATCGAATCAAGTGTAGCACCAAAGCCACCTGTTAAAAATATACCGAATACAGGAACGGCGATTAACGTAACGACCATGATCAGCCCTTGAATAACATCCGTATAACTAACCGCTAAAAAGCCACCAAATAAAGTGTAGGCTACAACAACAGCTGAAACGAATAATAACCCTGTATGATAGTCCATTCCAAATGAACTTTCAAAGAACTTTCCGCCTGAAACCATTCCAGAAGATACATAGAATGTAAAGAATACTAAAATGATAATTCCAGAAGCGATGCGCAGTAATTTTGTATTATCGCGTAAACGATTGTCTAAATAACTTGGTATTGTAATGGAGTTATTTGAAACTTGTGTATACACACGTAAACGAGGTGCTACAAGTAACCAGTTTAAATAAGCTCCAATTGTTAAGCCGATAGCGATCCATGCTTCAACTAAACCCGAAAGATAGATGGCACCAGGTAAGCCCATTAACAGCCAACCAGACATATCTGCAGCCCCAGCACTTAGCGCGGTAACCGTAGCGCCAAGACCACGACCACCTAACATATAATCGGTTAAACTACTCGTTTTACGAAATGCATACCAACCAATTCCAAGCATGATAATCATATAGATTACAATAGCTAAAAATTGATAGCTATATTCTGTCATATAAAACAGCTCCTTTGTATTTTTCTTTAGCAGAATACTCACATCACTCTAAGTTATTAGAGGAAAGTGAACTTTATTTTCTGCTTGATAGGTGTCACAGATTCTTAGATGAGCTTTTTGATTGAACTCGGAAAGTATGAACAAGAGTTAGCCAAGCTAAAATTGATACATACTAATTTGTTCATTTTATCATGTAACTTTAGGCCCTCTCAACGCAAAATTTAGTAGCACCCTAATGCTATTTTTTTCTTTTTGTCATGCGTCCTAGTAAGAAGGCACCAGCTGCAACAGCAAGAACTGTATTCGATTTTTTATTGAAAACTTGCTTTGAAATGAGCGACAGATTTTGAGGACGCTCAGCAAGTCGGCGCATAAAGTAACCGTACCAATCATGACCAAAAGGAACATACGTACAGAAATTATAGCCTTCTTGGGCAATGGATAATTGTAGCTCTTTACGGAAACCATAAAGCATTTGGAACTCGAATTTTTCATATGGAATATTATGCGTTTTCACAAACTGTTTCACATGATTAATGACATTGTGATCATGCGTAGCAATCGATGTGAATTTCCCGTGTAATAAATGATGTTCAATGTGCTCGATATATTTACGGTCAATCTCTTCTTTTGCTTGATGTGCAACAGAACTATCCTCTTTGTAAGCACCCTTCACAAGGCGTAAACGGTAGTCTTTGTAGCGATCTACATTGTCATCTGACTCAAAGAAATACGACTGAATAACTGTACCGATGTTATTATATTGCTCGCTTAATTTTTCAAGTAGCTGGAAAGAAGGGTGAAGGCGCGCATAGTTTTCCATATCGAAATTAACAAAAATTTGATAATTATATGCTGCGGCAACGATTTCTTCTAAGTTGTCATAACAAAAATCATAATCAATATCCAAGCCTAATTGAGATGGCTTTAAAGAAATATGAGCTTGTAAGTTTTCACTGTGAATGCGTTCAATGACAGCTAAAATTTGTTCCTTCGCTTCAAGTGCAGCAGACTTTTCAAAAACAAATTCCCCTAAATTATCAACTGTACATGAAATCCCTTGAGCGTTTAATTCTTTAATACTTGCGACTACTTCGTCGATATTTGTACCTGCAACGACACTTTGCGCCCCAAGTTTAAAACCATATTTTTGAGCAACAGAATTTAAAGTTTGATTCTCTGAAAGTGCGATAAAGAAATCTTTTAACGTCATTTTTAAGCAACCCCCTGTGAATTTAATATTATGATAACGTTGAAGTGAGTATATATTAAAAAAATAAAAAAAGAAAACACTAATTTAGAATTTTCTAACTTCGGTGCAGAGAAAGCGTGTAATATCAAGGGGTTTTTAATCCTAAATTTTTTTTACTAGAATAATAAAAAGAAGGAAATTTCTAAAAATTAAGAAAGGGTGCATAAGAATTTTGCAGTTCTAAACAAGTATCTTGTTCTATGACGTAAAATTTGCTTCGAAATACGAAAAAAATCAACATTTTGACCTAATTCAAAATGTTGATTTCATTATTGGGTAACCATTTATTTTCGTTTCAAGCGATATTGTAAGCCTTGGCGGTGAATACCGAGCGACTTGGCTGTTTGCGAAATATTCCCGGCATTTAATTGCAGTGCATATTGAATATAATGATCTTCTACTTTTCGCATATATTCATCAAGTGGTTGTAATTCTTGATGAGAAAAGTCAAAAAGATTGGCCGTATCATGTGAACTTGGTTGTGCTTTGTTCAGTTTCCACTTGAAGTAAGCAGGAACGAGTGTCATATCAACAAACTCTTCATTAGTCAGCAATGCGCTAATATCATCAAGTAAAACTTCAAGCTCTTTTAAATTGCCTGGCCAGTCATATGTAAGAAAGAGCTCCTCTACTTCTGGTGCTAACCCTTTTACATGAATACCATAGTTATTACGTCGACGCGCAAAATAATCATCGATGAACGGCTTAATATCTTCGCGGCGTTCACGCAATGAGGGAACTTGAATCGTTAAGTTAGAAAATAAATAATATAGATTTTTAGAAAGACGACCATTTTGAATTAAATCGATTGGATCTTCACCGATACTCGCAATGAATACATGATTCCGGTCTTGATGAGATTCTAATAATTCAATAATGCGTTCCTGGGCAGGCATGGATAAATATTCGATTCTTTCAGCAAAAAACGTATATTTTTTTTCTTCGGCAATGTATTTTTCAATTTGAGTAAGTAGCGTTTCCTCATTGCGACGGCAAATGAGCGTAATAAAGCGATCGTTCTTTTCGACGAGCTCATGATGAATTCCCTCGGCAATCATATCTTTACCCGTGCCCGATTCCCCAACAAGCATGACCGGGATTCTACCGAAAGCGGCAATTTTCGCCTGTTGAATAACTTGCTTCATCGATTTTGAAACAGCAGTAATAATGTCAAATGTTAACGGAGCACCATAACGGCTAAGTGGTCGGTCCATTAAAAATTCCTGGTGTGTCACATCGCGTGAAAATTGAATGGCGAATTTTGTGCCGTCATTTAGGGTAAAGGGATAATAATCATTAATCAGGGATACTTCTTCACCGTGATCATTCCAAAACGTTTGCTTCACGTGACTAATTGCCTGTTCTGAGGCAAAAACTTTTTGCAGCATGTTTTGCTCTAAATTAAAGTCCAGTGATTGCGAGACAAAGCGCTGTGTCACTTGTTCAAGAGATTCACCTGTAAGATCTCGCATTTTTTTGTTGAAGACGATCACACGTCCGCTATTATCAATGGCACAAAGTCCGATGTCGATTTTTTCTGTAATAAATTCAAAAACATTTGTAATATCAAGTTGTTTCATACGGTGCAACCTCCTTACATATATCTTAGCATGGAGTATCTAGAGTAGGATATTTTTTTATTATTTCAGCACATACTGCAAGCTATAATTAAACTTTTCAGAAAAATGTGTTGATTTTAGCAATGAAATATTGCACAATAAAGCTTGTAAGCGCTTCATAAGGCGCAAAAAATGAATGCACCCACCATCGGAGGTAATGATAAATGATAGATTACAAACATGAACCATTTACAGATTTCTCGGTAGAAGCAAATAAAAACGCATATTTAGAGGCGTTATCAAAAGTAGAAGCACAATTAGGCGCGGAATATCCACTTATTATTGGTGGCGAGCGCATTACGACTGAAGATAAAATTATTTCATATAACCCAGCAAACAAAACAGAAGTAATTGGTTCTGTTTCAAAAGCTTCACAAGATTTAGCGGAAAAGGCAATGCAAGAAGCGGATAAAGCATTCCAATCATGGAAAAAAGTAAAGCCTGAAATTCGTGCGGATGTTTTATTTAAGGCAGCAACGATCATTCGTCGACGCAAACATGAATTTTCAGCATGGTTAACAAAAGAAGCAGGGAAGCCTTGGAATGAAGCGGATGCAGATACAGCTGAAGCAATCGACTTCCTTGAATATTATGGCCGTCAAATGCTAGCAATGAAAGATGGTCGTAAAGTAGAAAGCCGTCCGAATGAATACAATCGTTATGATTACATTCCACTTGGGATTGGTATTGTTATCTCGCCTTGGAATTTCCCGTTTGCAATTATGGCGGGTACAACGGTTGCAGCAGTTGTAACAGGTAATACAGTATTATTAAAACCAGCTTCTACAACACCAGTAGTTGCTTATAAATTTATTGAAGTGCTTGAAGAAGCGGGCTTACCTGCTGGGGTTGTTAACTTTGTCCCAGGAAGTGGCGCTGAAGTAGGGGACTATTTAGTCGATCACCCGAAAACACGTTTCATCAGCTTCACAGGTTCACGCGATGTAGGCTTACGCATTAATGAGCGTGCATCTAAATTAAATGAAGGTCAAATTTGGATTAAGCGTGTCATCGCTGAAATGGGTGGGAAAGATACGATGGTTGTGGATAAAGAAGCGGATTTAGAGCTTGCTGCACAATCAATCGTTAAATCGGCATTCGGCTTCTCAGGTCAGAAATGTTCTGCTTGTTCACGTGTTGTCATCGTAAAAGATGTGTATGACGAAGTAGTTGCTCGTGTAGGAGAGTTAACGAAAGAGCTTACAATTGGTGACCCAGTCAATCCATCGAACTTTATGGCGACAGTTATTGATGCGGCGGCATTTAAAAAGATTAGTGAATACATCGAAATTGGTAAGACTGAAGGCCGACTTATCGCAGGAGGAACTTCAGATGATTCAGTAGGCTATTTTGTTAACCCAACTGTATTTGCTGATGTTGATCCAAAAGCACGCATTATGCAGGAAGAAATTTTTGGCCCAGTAGTTGCGATTACAAAGGCAGATACGTTTGAAGAGGCTATTGCATTTGCAAATAACACAGAGTACGGTTTAACAGGTGCAGTTATCACGACAAATCGTATGAATTTAGAATACGCACGTGACGAGTTCCATGTAGGGAATTTATACTTTAACCGCGGTTGTACAGGTGCCATTGTTGGGTATCAACCATTTGGTGGCTTCAACATGTCAGGTACGGATTCAAAAGCAGGTGGACCAGACTACTTAACATTACACATGCAAGCGAAAACAACTTCAGAAACATTTTAACTTGCTTCAGCATTCATCCCCCACTTATATAAGTGGAGGGTACTGAAAAAGTCCATATAGTTTAACTTTGCGAGGTATTCGACGATTGAATCGTCGAATACCTCGCTCTTTTCATATATAATAAAAGA
>NZ_JBNNMF010000033.1:0-31208 GCF_050272495.1 Solibacillus cecembensis
CGCGTGCTTTTTAAGGGGTGATATTATACCAAAAAAGCAATTTTAAAATGGACCACAAATAGCCACTATTTTTCACTAAATGAGCGTAAGAACCTATCAATTTTGACGATAGAGCTTTTGGACGCTAGAAAAAAATTATAATTCGAAATTCGCTAGTGAAAATGAAATAGGGCATTACGATTTGGACTCGCTTCGAATACATGTAACTATATTTGGATGAATTAGGATTCTATTTTAATTACCAGAAATATTGTCGGTATTTATGGGGCGGACGGATAGAACAGCCATATTTTTCTTATAAAAAATGTTATAATTATCTGAGATTTTAATAGTACGAGAGAATTGATTTTAGTTATATGACAATAAACAACTATATAAGCAGGTGACGAAATGAGTATGCAGGAATTTAATCAAGCATTTAAAAAAATACAGCAAGCCTTTGATGAAGCTCGATTTGCGGACTTATTAGAGCATGTAGATCACGCAATTGAACTTGGTAAATTAAGCAATGAGCGCTATGCGGTTGCGAAATTATTTAATTTAAAAGTAGATAGTTATATGTACATTGATCTTCCAGCGCGTGCACATGAGACGTTGACGGAGTTTCATCTATTTATTGAGCAATATGAAACAGTGGAGGGGGCAATTTGGTTCCATTTATGTGCAGCAAATTTATGGGCGGGTGGTTCTTCAGCGGTAGATGGCATCGTCTCTCGCCATGTTGAAAAGGCGTTAGCATATGGTACGCAAACAACAGATCCTAATTTAAAGCGTCGTGTTTATGGAACGATGTCAACGTATTTGATGAATATAAGGGAATATGAGCGTGCTTGTGATTATTTGGAATTAGCGTTTTTCTATGCACAGCTTGTAGTAGAGCAGGAACCTGAGAAAGAATCGCTTATTTATAGTACAGTAATTGATTTAATTTATTTAAATACGATGCTAAAACGCTATGATATTGCGAAAAGTGTGAATGCATTTGTTTATGAAAAAATTGAGTTATTAAATGGTTATCAAGAAGGGATAATCATTCAAAATTATGGTTATTTATTAATGCAACAAGGACAGTACGACAAGGCAATCGAGGAGTTTCAAAAACTTGCGGCGTATACGGATGATTTTAAGGATACGTCATTAAAGGCAATTGCTTTCCAATATATGTGTGAATGTATGGAAAACATCGATCATCCGGATTTAGTTCAAATGCTGAAAATGCAGGTGAAAGTATTAAATGATTTATTGGATGAGCGTGAAACAGAGTATGCAATCGAAGCAGAGACGAAAATTCAACAAAATCATTTTTTAAGGAAAGCGTCTATTGATGCATTGACGGACGTTTATAACCGAACTTATTTCGATACGGAAGCACAAAAGCTGTTATCGCAGCTTGATGGCTCGACCTATGCGCTACTTGCTATGATAGATTTAGATTTTTTCAAGCAAATTAACGATCAATACGGTCATTTAGTTGGGGATGAGGCTCTGGCTACGGTTGGATCAGGATTAAAAACATTTGCCCTTCAACAACAGGCGCTTGTCGCACGTTATGGTGGCGATGAATTTTTACTTATTTGTACGAATGCGGATCGAAAACGGCTTGAGCGTTTAGCACAAGCAATTCATAGTGGCTTAAGTGCTCTAACAGTGGAAGCGGACGAACAGCTGCTGAGCTTAAGCTTTAGTATCGGCGTGACGATTGTGAAGGAGCCGGCTCATTTAAACGATGTGCTTAAACAGGCTGATGAAGCGCTTTATTATATAAAGAACAGCGGACGCGGACATTATGCATTTTACGATCAATTGCTGGAGAAAACGTATTTAAAGTAAATGCTTACAATATAAATTTAAAGAAGACCTGTATTCAGTTATCATACTGAATACAGGTCTTCTTTAAATTATTGTTGCATATCCGTTATAAAAATGCGTTCGCTAATAATTTGATCATAATCATACAGTTCAAGATAAATAGACTGATTGACGAAGGATGTGCCAGAGAAAGTCATTACGCCTGTGCCATCATCTTCCGTTGTTTTTGATTGCCACGTGTAAACAGTACCTTCTTCATTTACTAACGCAATTCTTGAATCTTCATCTAGCGTAGAAGCACTAAAATAAACAGTAGTAGAAATAGGCGTTGTAAGGATGCGGTCAATAATGATACTTTGTCCGTCTGGTAATTCCACATATTGACCAAGCTCTTTTATAATTGTTTGCTGCTGAACGGCTAATTGAGAGGCAGTAACTTCAAAATTCCAAGGCTCAGCAACACTTTCACCAAAAGGGGGTTCTCCGCTTGGTGTAAATATTCGGTCGTAGGAAAGCTGGATTGCCATAATTTCACCCTCTATTGGATTAGCAAGTTTTACTTCATTATATACGAGATACATACCATTGTTTTGTTCAATGGACTGTGCGTCACCTCCCTTTACCTCAACCGTTTGCCCATTAATTGCAATAGTAGGCGTTAATTGATGACGATATGAAAAAGTAGAGCCCTTCGCAAGTTCTAGTGTAGAGCTAATTAAAATTTTATCATAATCCACAATAATTTCATTTAATGTTAAATCCCCAAATTCGGTTGACATTGTTTGCCCAATTGGATTTTTATACGGTGCCCAGTCCACTTCATTCGGGTGATTCCAACTTTCTAAAAGCCCGGCAATCAATGGCATATTGGCAATAGATTGGTGATTAAACGCAATTAAGGTAATCGCTAAAATAGCTGCCGCGGTTACCGAACGTCCGATGTTCCGACGCTTTTTTGGCAGTTGCTTTAAGACGCGGTTTCGAATTGTTTGAAGCTCATTTTTTGTTAATGGCATATCTTTGCATTCAGTTAAATCCACTTCAATCTCATTAAAATCTTTATAAATGCTCATCGTTACACCTCATCCTTTAAAAATAGTGTGCGTAATTTTTTCCGACTGCGTGATAATTTATTATGCACCCAAGATTCTTTTGCCTCATATTGTGAAGCGATTATTTTTGTTTTAGCCCCTTCAAAATAGTATTGTTTGAAGATATGCTGTTCTTGCAAAGGGAGTTGATCGAGTAGGGCTGCCCAGTCTAGTGTTGGCGTCGCTTCTTCTGCAAGCTGTTCTGGTAATTCAACCGTGGAATGCTGGCGCTGCAATTTCCGGAGTGCATCAATGGCTTTAAATTTCGCAATGACCGCAATCCAGTTTTTAAATGTATTTTTGGTGTCGTCAAAATCATCAATATGATACCAAATTGATACAACGATATCCGCCATACACTCCTCAATTTCTTGTGGCCTGCCTGCAATATATTTACAAACAATCGACCTGAGTAATCCACCATACTGTTCGAGTAGCATCGTCACGCCGTATTCTCGTTGCTGTTGAATTGCTCGAATTATTTTTTCATCCATAGCGCACCTCGTGTTTTGTTCTAAACGTTTTTCGCGAAATATCCGTTCACTGTTCTATTCGTTCTATTTGTTAAAACCTATCATAACGTGTAATAAAAAATTTAAGAAATAAATAAAGGGGAATTTAGAAAGGCTAAATTAATAAAATCAAGACTTAGAATATTGACTAAACTTTACGAAATTAGCTCCTAATTCAGACCTACGTACGATGGTAGGAAGTGAAATTACCTTGTATATTAAAAATTATACGCTTTCCTTAAAAGGCACAAGTGGAAATCCTGTATATCTACTAAGTGCATGATAGTGAAAAGTCAAATATAGCAATAACGTTATTAACTAATAATTATGGGCTAATTATTTTGTTTCATATTAATCAAAATAGCCAAATAGATACGGAGGTAATTTCAGATGAGTGAAAAAATGAATTTTACGATTATAAGCAGCGATTCTACCGATGGAGATGGCGGTTACGGAGTAGGTTCGATTGACCTAAATAATGTCACACCGGTTATTATTGATTGTGAAAATGAACATGTATTTATCGATGTAGAAGCTTTACATGGACGAAGTAAAATCGAAAAGAAAGTTCGTTTTGCTCCTGATTTAGCTCATGCAAGTAACGATTATTACCGCTATTGGATCGTTTGGGTAGCGACTCAAATTGGTCAAAATGGTCCTTATTATGCAGGGGGTACGGCAAGTGAGGTACGTGTATCAAAAGAAGAACGTCGCATTAAAGTCGGCTATAAATCCTTGCCGGAACAAGTAAATTATTTGGATAAGGCACTTAAAAGGAAGTTTATATTGGATCATATCGATGTGAACTCGAAAAAATTGCTTCACCAGTTTTTATCTAATTTTAACAAAGAGTATTGGGAACATTCACCTGAAGAATTAAAACAGCAACTAACGATTACGGAGGAGTTATAATGGCTTATATAATTACAGATTTATGTAGAGATGAGAAGGCAGCAATCTGTTTAGATGTCTGCCCAGTAGATTGCATCGATTTAACGAATACACAATATGTCATCAATCCAAGCTTATGCATTGACTGTGGTGCTTGCGAATTGGTTTGTCCAGTAGAGGCAATTTTCCATGAGGAAGATTTACCAGCTGAGCATGAGTCAGCTATCTTAATCGCAAGCAATCATTATCGAAGCTAAAAAAGCGAATGCAAATTCACTACATTGTTATGAAGATAGTTAGTGCCCCCTTCATCTGAACCTCATTTATTGCAGGTGACGGCTAGAGGGGGATTTTTTGTGGGTAATTGATTACTAAATCAGAATGCTATTCACAGAGGAAATTATTACGCTGAACTTGACGGATAAGTCTAAATACTCTTCAATTATTTACTAAAGTCAAGATTTAAATGCTTATAGGTATAAGGTGTTATATAGAAACTTCTTTTTTCTGTGGGTTTTAATGCCGGAAATACGCAATTAGAGCGATAGGCAACGCATGGGAGTATATGCTATATTTGTATAAAATACTTACAAATCATATGGGTGTGTGGGAGAGAAAAGGGGTACATATTTATGAATAAACTCTTCAATTTCAAAACGATTCGGGCTAAGATATTAAGTGCCTTTTTTGTAATTGTCATTTTTATTTTCGGTTTTAGTACTTATAGTTATTTTTCAAATCAGCGCGTTATTACTGCGGCAGAAAATATTGTAGAAAAGGAATTACAAATACTAATAGCAAGTGAAAAGTTAGCGTCGTCTATTAGTAATCGAACATCGGCTGCGAAAAGCTATGTATTAACAGGAAACGTAGCTTATAAAGAAGCATTTCAACAATATATTGAAATTGCAGAAGCAAATAGTGCTATATTAAGTGAGTTAGGGACAGATGAAAATTTAGAAAGTCTCGTTGCAATGGCTAGACAATGGCGAGAAGATATACAGACGAAAGTATTTGGTGAATATGATAAAGGCAACAAGGAAATTGCCAGTCAATATTTAAGGGGTACAGATGTTGTAGCGGGAGAAATAATAAAGGGTTATGAGGAAATGGCAGCTAAACAAGAACAAGCGATTAATCAACTAGGCAATGAAATGATTGCACAATCGAAAGTGACAATGTATTTAGGAGCAGCCATAGGTTCGATCATCACAATACTTGCAATTATTATAGCCTTTGTAACAGCACGTATCATTACAAATCCGATTAAAGAAGTTGTGCAAAAAATTACAGCGATGGCAGACGGGGACATGAGTCAGCCTCCACTAGTACAAAAAACAAGGGATGAAATTGGGTTGCTTGTGCAATCAGCGAATAGTATGAATATAAAGCTACATGGTGTGTTAAGCTCGATTCATGATGTTTCTGGAAATGTAGCAGCAAGTAGTGAAGAGCTCGCACAATCAGCTCTTGAGGTGAAAGTCGGTGCGGAACAAATTGCGATGACGATGACGGATTTAGCAGAAGGTTCTGAAACGCAGGCAAGTAGCGCTGGTGATTTAGCACAAATGATGGAAACCTTTAAAATGAATGTTCAGCAAGCAACGGATGAAGGTACAAAAATGGCGCATCATTCAGAAGAAGTTTTACATTTAACAGAAACAGGGCAAGGATTGATGGATGCATCGACGCAGCAAATGGTTACAATTGACCGAATTGTACAAAAAGCAGTGGTCAAGGTTGAAGGGTTAAATAGTCAATCGCAAGAAATTTCAAAATTGGTTGTTGTCATTGATGGCATTGCCAACCAAACGAATTTACTCGCACTAAATGCAGCAATTGAAGCAGCACGAGCGGGCGAACAAGGAAAAGGTTTTGCGGTTGTAGCGGATGAAGTACGTAAACTGGCCGAGCAAGTTTCTCTTTCTGTAACGGATATTTCTTCAATTGTAACACGCATTCAAAGCGAAACAATGAATGTCACAACGTCACTACAAACCGGTTATGATGAAGTGAAAAAAGGGACAGCGCAAATTACAGATACAGGCGAAACCTTTGATAATATTGCAAAAGCTGTGAATTATATGTCAACGAATATTCAAGGCATCACGGAAAATTTACAAGGTATTGCTACGACAACGGATCAAATTAATCGTTCAATCGATGGAATTGCAGCAATCACGCAGGAATCTGCGGCTGGTATTGAACAAACGACTGCAACTGTTGAAGAAACAGCGGGAACGATGGAAGAAATCGCGAACAGCACAGAGCAATTAGCGACAGTAGCAGAAAATTTAAATACGCAGGTACAGCAATTTAAGCTGTAAAAATAGAGGAGTCTTCATAGGTATGTGCATGTGCACACTATGGAGGCTTTTTCAATTTTGTAAGACAAGAGAATAAACGCTGTTCTACAATTTAAACAAGTTGGGTAAATAATTCCTAATGTTTACAAAATGTGCCACTATAATGTAGTAAAGACACTAAATAACGATGAAATTTTGCTGGAATAGTATAAAATACTCTCGTTATAGATAGGAAAGTCACGAATTGGTTGTTAGTACTGATGAATATTGCTTAATTGTTTTATAATTTTTAATAGGCGATATTAAGGAGTTATGCTATATTTGAATACGGTCAATATGATGTTATAGGTATATGGAAAAGAGAGGAATACATAATTATGATGAAAAAATTTCACTTCAAATCAATTCGTGCAAGGCTATTAACTGCATTTGTATTTCTCACTGTTTATTTTGCTGGCTTTAGTATTTACAATTACATTGCAAATGAGCGCGTAATATCTTCAGGAGAAAATATTGTACAAAGAGAATTACAACTTTTAACAGCTAGTGAAAAATTGGCATCATCCGTTAGTGTTCGAACATCAGCTACGAAAAGCTATGTGCTGACAGGAAATAATGCCTACAAAGAGTCATTTCAACAAAGTATAGAAATTGCTGAAGCCAATATAGCTATTTTGAACGAGTTTGGTACAGATGAAAAACTGACAGGACTTGTTGAAAAGGCAAGAGAATGGCGAGAAAATGTACAAATGCAAGTATTTGATGAATATGATAAAGGCAATAAAGAGCTTGCCATTGAAAACTTGAAATCGTCGGATTTAATGGCAGGGGAAGTAATGCAGGGATACGAAGAAATCGCACTTGCTCAAGAAGAGTCGATTAATAAGTTGGGTAATGAAATGATAGCGCAATCGAAGCTGACGATGAAAATAGGGGTAATTGTTAGTGTGATTACAATCATTCTTTCAATGGTAACAGCCTTTATTGTGGCGCGTATTATTGCGGATCCGATTAAGTTGGTTGTACAAAAATTGGCGGCTATGGCAGATGGCGATTTGAATCAACCCCCATTAATACAAAAATCGCAGGATGAAGTTGGAATACTTATGAAGTCGGCGAACACTTTGAATGCTAAGCTACATAGCGTATTGAGCTCGATTCATGAAGTTTCTGGTAATGTTGCGGCAAGTAGTGAGGAGCTCGCACAATCCGCTCTTGGCGTGAAGGATGGTTCGGGACAAATCGCCATGACGATGACGGACTTAGCTGAAGGCTCGGAATCTCAAGCAAGTAGTGCAAGTGATTTAGCACATATGATGGAAACTTTCAAAGAGAATATTCAACAAGCGACGGATGAAGGAACAACAATGGTTCAGCATTCACAAGAAGTGTTACAATTAACGGAAACGGGTCAAGGGCTAATGAATGCATCCACGCAGCAAATGATTACAATTGATCGAATTGTACAAGAAGCTGTGTCTAAAGTTGAAGGATTAAATAGTCAATCCCAAGAAATTTCAAAATTAGTCGTTGTCATTGATGGTATTGCCAACCAAACGAACTTACTCGCACTAAATGCAGCAATTGAAGCGGCAAGAGCGGGTGAACAAGGAAAAGGTTTCGCAGTTGTAGCAGATGAAGTACGAAAGCTAGCCGAGCAAGTTTCTCTATCGGTTACAGATATTTCATCCATCGTAACACGTATTCAAAGCGAAACAACGAATGTCACAACGTCACTGCAAACAGGTTATGACGAAGTGAAAAAGGGAACAGCACAAATCACGGATACAGGAGAAACGTTTGATAATATCGCGGATTCTGTGACTCGTATGTCGATGAATATTCAAGGTGTCACTGAAAATCTGCAAGGTATTGCCACGACAACGGAGCATATTACTCGATCAATTGACGAAATTGCAGCCATCACGCAGGAATCTGCAGCCGGTGTCGAACAAACGACTGCAACGATTGAAGAAACAGTCGGAACAATGGAAGAAATCGCTAAGAGTTCAGAGCAATTAGCTACTGTGGCTGAAGATTTAAATAGCCAAATACAACAATTTAAGCTTTAGAAATAGGGAAGTCTTCATAGGTGTGCATTTGCACGCTATGGGGACTTTTTTCTCTTTTAGATAGGTATGGAGCATGTCTTATGGTTAAAATAATCTAAGTCTATTATTATGACATACCAACCGATTGTTCATAATAATAGAAGAACGGTACTGTGTGCACAGTAATATTGGTTGAAACTCCGCATCTGTTTTGGTTATTGTTAGTTTGTTGTCACGTAGTAATTTCACAAATGGTGTAACACTTTTTAGTTCGTTGACATATTATACAGAATGACTAAAAGTAGAGCTTCGAAGTGGTCATAATATAAGACTTTAACTATTAGTTTTTATGATTGAGCGACATGTGAATAATACATTTGCTTGATGTTTAGATCTGAATTTTTTTGATGGAATCGTATTTATTAATACAAATTCAACGGATGGAACTAAAGTAATAATAATTCATTGGACTAAACAATAAATAGTGTGAAGGGTTGAGTAATGTGGTAGTAAACTGGCATGAAGAATTTATATTTAACTTGGCAAGTCTTGTCCGTCCAAAGGTATATGTGGAGTTAGGAATACAGCATTGTAAGCTTTTTAATCAAATAATCCCAGTGGCTGAACGCTTGATAGGAGTAGATATTACCCCTAGTGCAGGCAATTATATGACAAAATCAGAGAATGTCCAATTTTTTAATGGTACCACACAGGAATTTGCTAAAGAATTAAAGATTCACCCTCTACAAATTGATATGTTATTCATCGATGCAGATCATTCTAAAGAGGCAGTATTGCAAGATTTTAAGGAGTTTTTCCCATTCGTTTCCTCACATGGCATAATTTTATTGCATGATACGCATCCTGAAAATGAGAGTATGATGCACCCATCTTTGTGTGAGACTGCCTACCAAGCAGTTGAAGAATTATCAAAGGAAACAGAATTATATGAAATGATGACGATCCCAATTTCGCCAGGATTAACGATTTGTAGAAAACGCCAGGCACAATTATCGTGGCATGAAAAGTAAATAATCATAGAGTAGGTGTCCATACTGCTTTAGTATCATCAAATGTGGATCAAAGGAATTAATAGGTTTAGCACCATCAGCAAGTGAAGGTGCTAAAAGCAATAACTCTATTTTTCCTCAAACACGCTAAATGGCTGTTTTTACTCCAAATCCTATTAACATTACGCCGGTAGACTTTTGGAAGATTGTTTGGAACTTAGGTTTATTCAGCCACTTCTTCAGATGATCTATTAGATAAACCAACACCATAAACCATCCTACTGCAATTAAAGTGAGGATAATGCCTAACACAATCAATTGTTGGTTTGTATTTTCATTTAGATTAATGAATTGGGGCATAAATGTGATGTAAACTAAAATTGTCTTAGGGTTAAGAATGTTACTTATGGCTCCTTGGAAGTATGATTCTGTATTATGATGATGCGCACGGACGTCGGTGGAAGGCTGGCTTTCTTCATGAACTGCTTCCAATGAAAGAGTACTCTTCGCGAAAAATGCCCTTACACCCAAGTACAGCAAATAGGCAGCTCCCATATACTTGATCGTATTAAAAAGAAATAGGGATTGGGCGATAATAACTGATAAACCAAAGATGGCAATAATAGTCCAAAAAGTAAGTCCTGTCGCCATGCCAAGTATCGTGAAACGTCCAGCTTTTGCTCCGTGGCTAAGCGTATTTTTCATAATAAGTACCGTATCTGTACCAGGCAACATAGACATCATAAGGGCCATTAACATATATGCTAGTAGGTTATCCATCAGTTTGCTCCTTCATTTTCAAAAATTTTCATATACTGTTTTGGTGTTAACCCAACCTGTCTTTTAAAGAATTTAGTCAAGTGACTTTGATCACTAAAGCCAGTTAAAAAAGTTACTTCAATAGGTTTTATACCTTGTTCCAATAGCTTTTTTGCATGATTTATTCGAATGGTTTCCAAGTAGCTATTAGGCGAGATGCCCATTTTCTTTGTAAAGGTTCTTAGTAGGTGGTATTTGCTCCAACCTGTTAAGTTACTTAAATCATTTAGCGTAATTGTCTTTGTATAGTTCGCTTCTATATAAGTACATACAGCTTTGATTTCATGAGTACTTTCAGAAGCCGGTGGGAGAGTTGCTAGGTCAGAGTAGTTCTGAATAAGCTCTACTAATAAGTACAAAAAGAGTTCTTCCTTCTTCAGCTCACTCTCATCCTGCGAAATTTTCAAATGTAACTCTCTTAAATTATCTACAAGCTCGCTATGATATAAAACATTTTGGTTGAAATTTGGTAGGCATTCGTTTCCACTGATTTCTAAAACCATCTTTTTCATGATCTCAGGTGTTACATTGATGCAACGATAATCGAGTGTTTTGCCATCTATTTGCTCACAACTGTGTGTATCATAAGGGTTAAATAACAGTAAATCTCCAGGATTAATAATGTATTCTTCCCCTTTACAAACTAATGATCGTTGACCTTCTTCAATAAATCCAATCACATAATATTCATGGAAATGGGAAGGAAACTTTTGCATGATTCCTTTAAATCGATAAGCTTCGATATTTAAATCAGAATCAAGATAAACCGTTCGAATTTCATTTAACATTTGGATCCCCCCTCGTAATGCCAACTTTAGAATATCATTTATGATAAAGCATTTCTTGTACGATATTGCGCATTAATTATTTGGAAATGGAAAGTTATATACTAATTATAATGGAGATAAAATGATTAAGTTAGTAAAAAAACAGGGCTGGTTCTACATATTCCGTAGAACCAGCCCTGTTTTCATTTTATTAATTCCTTACTTGATACTTTTCTAAATCTTCGCTCGCACGATTCACCATTGCAGCGATTTGTGCTCGTAGTACATAATCATCAGGAGCGAATTTACCTTTTTCTTTTCCGGTAATAATCCCACGACTGCTTAGTTTTACAATATCTGCATACGCCCAATGTCCTATTGGTACATCATAAAAAGGGGATTTTATCGTATTATTGGTTGGATAATCCACCACTCTCGATAAAATAGCAGCTAATTGCGCCCTTGTAATCCGAGCATTTGGTTCAAAAATCTGTGTATCTGTTCCATTGACAATATTATATTTATTTGCGAGTTCAATAGACTGCTTTGCCCAATGGTTGGTAGGAACATCGGCAAAATAATTCGGAACCGATTCATTTTTTGCGTCTAAACCGAGTGCCTTAATTAGGATCGTCACGGCTTCAGCTCTTGTTAAATGCCCATTTGGGTCAAAATTATATTCGTTTTTACCACTAATCCAGCCTTTATTGAAAAGGGAGAGGATATCTTTTTCAGCCCAATGGTTCTCTGAATCGATAAAATGATGTTTCCCATTTGCCCAAGCTGAATAGAACTTCCAAATGCCGCTATTTGCTTGATTTAAATCCCAGCTACCAGAGCCTCTTAAATTGTATTTTTCTACTAATCTTAATTTATATTTTAACGATAAATTATTATCATACCAAATTGTGTAATTCCCAGGTGCTAGTTTTTTTCCATTGATCATAGTAGGGGAATCACTATTTTTCACTGTGAATTTGGCATAGGCTGATTTTGAGTTCGGATCAAAATAAAATTTCCCATTGTGGTTATTCACAATGCCTGGTATTGCTTTATTCGCCACACCATCTCCACCAATTTTCTCGGCATCATTCCAAATTCGACCGTAAAAAGGGAGACCCATCACGATTTTTTTAGAATCCACACCTTGGTTTAATAAAGATTGAATTGACCTTTCAACAAATGATAAGCTCGCAACAGGACCTACAGGACCACCTTGATAACTTTCATCATAGGACATAACCATTAAATAATCACTGTATTCACTTAATTTTGCATAATCATAAGAACCGTGCCAGCCTGTTGTCCAGTTATTCGGATTGGCAGCAACCGCAATCGATATGATTTTATCTTTCGGCAATTTTGCATGTAATAAGCGAATGAAATCTGTAAAGGCATCTTTATCGGTATAGTTTAAATTTTCAATATCGATATCAATACCATCTAAATTATTTTTAATGATTGAATTTGCAATTTGTGTCGTTAAATTTTCTCTATTTGCCATGGCGATTTGCGCTAAATTGCGATCCCAGTGGTTAGAAATGAAAGGAACGACTTTTAAGCCTCTTTTATGAACTTGCTCAATGAAGCTATGGTCAATGGAAGATTTCAAACTACCATCTGCGTTTAACTCATAAAATCCGGGTGTAACGGTATTGATTGCACCGAGTGTCTTATCGATATTTTTTAAAGAGGTGTTTGAATTTGTGCCATATAAATAAGACATATGGACGTCATCTACTGAGGCAACTGTACTATGTGGAGCGGCGAATAATGTTGCGAACATAATGGGTATAAGGAAATATCTATTTATGTTTTTTTTCATCTATAGTCTTCTTTCTTTATAAGAGTTTTAATCTATCTTATTATCTATTATTCTCATGGATCATTTCAATAATGAAAATATGGATTCGTTGAGTTATTTTGTAAGTATTTGAATATGAAAACACTTTTAAACTATATCCAATTTTACTTTATTAGAAGTAGGGAGATGTTTTTTTGGGAGACAAATAGAGGAAGCTACATCTATATCGGAATTGGCTACGTAAATATCAAATGAGCGATTTGAAAAAAACGTTAATTTCTTTGGTTACGAATGTTATATTGTGGGACAAACAATATTTCTGCTGTTTGTTAATAACTCCTAACTTAGAAATGACGTCATTCTCTTTAAATAGAAATATATCTTGCTATTATATGTGATAATGATTATCATTATCACATATAAACTAAATTGGAAGTAGGCATTTATCATGAAATATTATTCATTTTTATCAGTTTTAATCGCAGGTGGTATTTTAATGGCAGGTTGTGGTAACGCAGAGAAAGTAAATAAAGACTCAGCGCCAGTAACAGAGCAAGCAAAATTAGAGGAAGTGGATTTAACTGCTGAACTAACAGCGTATAAAGATTTCGCATTAGATCAAATGGATCAGTTCCTTATAGAAACAGAGAACTTTGTTAAACTTTTCAAAGCAGGCGACATTGAAGGAGCAAAAGCAGCATACGCACCAGCACGTATGTATTTCGAACGTTCTGAGCCAATTGCTGAAAGCTTCGGTGATCTTGACCCACGTATTGACGGACGTTTAGCGGATATTCAAGAAGAAGGCAAAGGCGAAGAAGAGTGGACAGGCTACCACAAACTTGAGTATGCACTATGGGAAGAAAACACAACTGCTGGTTACGAAGCGATTGCTGACCAATTATTAGCAGATGCGAAAGAATTACATGCGCTTGTTCAAACGGTAGAAGTTACACCAGATTTGATGATTACAGGTGCAGTCGACTTATTAAATGAAGTATCAACTTCTAAAATCACGGGTGAAGAAGAAATTTACTCACATACTGACCTTTACGATTTCAAAGCAAATATTGAAGGAGCAGAAAAAATCTTTGAAATCCTTCGCTCAAAATTAGATGCAAAAGATAAAGAGTTAGTCACTACATTGGATGAAAAATTTAAAGCAGTGGATGATTTACTTGCACTACATGAAACAGCTAACGGTGGCTACATTTCCTATGAAGAGTTAACAGGTGAAAATACAAAGGCACTTTCAGCAGCAGTCAACCAACTTGGTGAGCCATTAAGTCAAATGGGAATTATTTTGGAGTGATAAAAAATGACAACGTCAAATGATGAAAAATGGATCAATAAAAAAATCTCTCGCCGTGACATGTTGAAATTTACAGGCATCGGGGCAGTCGGTGTGGCCATCGGTGCTTCTGGTTTCGGTGGCGTTATTAAGGCAATGGGTTATGATGTGTTCGAGTCTGTTGCTGATAGTAAAACTGCATTCAATAAAGTAGATTTTTATGGCAGGCATCAATCTGGTATTATCACACCTGTCCAAACGCATATTTATTTTGCTTCATTAAATGTCTTAGTGTCATCAAAGAAGGATCTACAAGAAGTTTTCAAAAAATGGACTCCACTTATTGTTCGTTTAATGAACGGCGAATTAATGGTAGATTTAACGCCAAATACGAGAGTGCCAACTGGCGATACAGGAGAGGCGGAGGGATTGAATGCTTCGAATCTATCAATTACAGTCGGCGTTGGACCCTCACTTTTCGATAAATTAGGAATAACAAACTTGAAACCAGCTGAGCTTGCCGACTTACCGCACTTCCCTAAAGATCAGCTTCAAGAGGAGTTTACTGGTGGCGATATTTGCATTCAAGCTTGTGCAGATGATCCGCAAGTGGCGTTCCATGCTGTACGTAATTTAGTACGTGCTGCTTCAGGTAAAGTAGAAATTAAGTGGTCGCAAGCGGGTTTTAACTCGTTCCCAGCAGCGGGAGGTACACCACGTAATTTATTTGCTTTTAAGGACGGCACAGTGAATCCAGCAATTACTGATGAAAAAGATTTAAAAGAAGTTGTATGGGTAGATAAAGGCTGGCTAAAGGGTGGCTCTTATTTAGTCGCTCGCAAAATTCAAATGCACTTGGAAACATGGGATCGTACATCTCTAAAAGACCAAGAAGCAACTTTTGGTCGTTATCGTGATAGTGGTGCGGCATTTGGTAAAACGAAGGAATTTGATGATTTTGATGTCGATGCAAAAGACGAAAAAGGGGCGTATATTATGCCGGATACGTCACATGTACACCTAGCGCGGAAATCGAATGCTCGTATGCTACGTCGTTCGTATTCTTATGCATCTGGCGTGATGACAAATACCGGAGCACATGATGCAGGGCTGTTATTTGTATCATTCCAAAAAAATCCAGATCAATTTACGACCGTGCAAAACAGTTTAGGCCGTATGGATAAAATGAATGAATATATTACTCATCGAGGCAGTGCGGTGTTTGCTTGCTTCCCTGGAGTACAAAAGGGGAGTTATTTAGGTGAAGCACTTTTTAACGCGCTTTAGTTTTATTGTATGTTTACTATTAGCACTAGTAGCTGTGCCAGTACAAGCAGCGCAATCCTACAGTCACTTGTACATATCTATTAGCGATGCACTCATGAATACGAAACAAGACAATGCAGTGGAGGCTGAGTTAGCACTGGAGAAGTTTGCGGCTGATTGGGCTTTAGTAACATCAAAGGAAACCAAAACGAAAGAAAAAGTTGATGAAGTTTTAGAACAAGCCATGGATGCAAAATCTAAGGAAGCGCGTTTAACAGCGTTATCGGCATTATCTAATGCACTGCGAACTTTAGAAAAGCTTGAAAATCCAATTGATGAAGCGGCACAACGCGCAGAATTTAAAACGAAATTTAAGCCTGTCATGATAGAATTTGAACAAGCATTAGCAAGTGGTAACGTGGAAGTCATTGACGCTGCCTATAAAGATTTTAATATTAAGTGGAATAAACTTGAACGTCCTGTCCGCGAGCAAAGTATACCAATGTACGGACAAATTGAAACACAAATGGCTTTCCTACGCATTACGATTTCAGCGGAAAAGCCGGATTTAGTGTTGATGCGAGAACAATATAATAAAGTAAAGCAAACAATTGAGGAGTTCGTTGCTGGTGAAGAAACAGCGGAAGTCGTTGAGGGTGATTATTCTTTAGCGACTTTAATTACTTATATTGATGAGGCTAATGCTTTAATTGATGCAGGTGATTACAAAGCTGCCTCTGATAAAATACGTGAATTTATCACGATTTGGCCAAGGGTCGAGCTTGAAATATCGACGCGTAATAATAGTCTCTATACGAAAATTGAAAGTGATATGCCGATACTTGTGAGTGGCTTATTGAAGTCGGATGTTGACGCAAAAGGTATGCGAGATAAGTTAAATAACTTCCGCACAGAAATTGAGCTGATTCAAGGGGATAGTGATTATACGTTTTGGGACTCAGCGCTTATTTTACTGCGTGAAGGCTTAGAGGCTTTACTCATTATTTTGGCGTTAGTGTCATTTTTAGAGATGGCGGGTCAAAAACAAATGCGCAAGTGGATTTATGTCGGTGCGGTTGCTGGTATTTTCCTATCTGCGGTAGCGGCAGTGTTAATGTCGACAATTTTCAATTCTGCCACAATTGATACGAACCGTGAAGTCATGGAAGGTTACGTTGGTCTACTTGCCGCGGCGATGATGATTGGCGTCGGCGTTTGGCTCCATAGTAAATCGAGTGTAGCAAGCTGGAATCGTTATATTTCAAAACGAATGGGCACAGCGATTTCTAGTGGCTCGGTATTAGCAATGGCATCTGTCAGCTTCTTATCCGTTTTCCGTGAAGGGGCAGAAACGTTAGTGTTCTACGCAGGAATTGCGCCAAAAATGGAAACATCCCAATTTGTATTGGGGATTGTTATCGCATTTGTGATTTTGTCTGTATTTGCAGTTATGCTATTTAAAGCAAGCGGTAAAATTCCGATACATAAATTCTTTGCTGTCGCAACAGTATTAATTTATGTGTTGGCATTCAAAATTATTGGCGTCAGCTTGCATACATTGCAACTGACTAGTAAAATTCCTACTAATATTGTGGATGGTTTGCCAGTTGTCAGCCTAATAGGATTCTATCCGACAATGGAAACGATGATTGGACAGGCGATTTTATTAATTTTAGTTGTCATAACGATTTTATATAAGAAGAAACAAGAGAAATAGTAGGGGGGCTGTGGCATTATGCTGCAGCCTTTTTGTGGCACAATAATTAATAGGTTCTTTCCAAATGCTGGATCGTTTTTTTAGGGACCTTTCAATCGCCTTTCAAAATTATAAATGGCATTAAAGATAAATCAACGAATAAAAAGGTTTTAATATATTGGTATATTTAGTTATAATATATTAAAACTGGGAGAGGTGCGCATATGGAAACAGAATGGTTGAGAACTTTCATCGTGGCAGCAAAAACAGAAAACTTTCGTGAAACGGCAGAAAAATGTTTTATGATGCAATCAACCGTGACGAAACATATTCAGCATCTTGAAAAAGAATTACAAGTCCCGCTTTTTGATCGCAATAATAAGCACGTAAAATTAAATCATGTCGGTGCGCATTTTTTACAACATGCGGAACAAATTGTGGCAACTTTTGATGAAGCATTAAACAGCACTGCAGCGTTTGTTAATGGATTTACTTCGCAATTAACAATCGGCGTTGCGCCACAAATTGCGAATTCCACATTGCCAGCAATTATCGAGAAATTCCAACAACAAAAACCATCGATTCAACTGTCACTCGAACTCTTAAAATCCAATGAAATTGGGGAGGCAGTTTATGCTGGGCAAGTAGACATCGGATTATCGAAATTAACATCGACACGCGACTTACAAACAGATATTCTTGCACAAGAACCACTTCAACTAATCGTACCAATGTCTAAAAAGAATACCGATGCCCTAACATTATTGCAGCAAGAAACGATTTTAACCCATGAATTTGCGCCGTATTGGCAAGATGTGCAACAAGTTCTTCAGCAATTTCCAAGCTATAAAAGCATGCATCTCAATCAAACGGAATTGATTAAAAACTTTGTGAAACAAGGCTTAGGCATCGCATTTTTGCCGAAGAGTGTGATTGGTGAAGCCGATCAGCAGCAGATGCTCCATAGTTACTCAGTAAAGGAATTTCAGCATATAGTATCCATGACCTATTTTTTAACGAAATTTAGGACAGCGGATATTGAGGCATTTTTAGCGGTTTGTCGGACTATTTATAAAAAATGAAGCATTTATGATTATACATAATAAATGTAATTTCATGAGAGGTGAAACAAATGACATACGTCTTGGAGTCAAACGATTTATGTGATTATCTTTTAGAAACAGAGGAAGTAAATTTTACACACTCAATGATTCAACATAAAATAACAGAGCTCTTTCAAACAGATTTAAACGAAAATCAAAAGATTGATATTGCTTTTAAATTTGTCCGCGATCAAATTCCACATTCATGGGATATACAAAGTGGCGTTGTGACAAGAACCGCGTCAGAAGTGTTAGAGAATCAAACAGGGATTTGTTATGCTAAGTCCAATTTATTAGCCGCTTTACTTAGAGGGATAGGAATTCCATGTGGCTTTTGTTATCAAAGATTAATGATTTTTGATACACCTGAAAAAGGCTATTCTTTGCATGCTTTTAACGGTGTTTATATTGAGTCTTTACGTAAATGGATTCGCATCGATGCGAGAGGAAATAAAGCAGGTGTTCAAGCAGAGTTTTCTTTAGAGGAAGAAAAATTGGCATTCCATGTAAATGCGGAAATGAATGAACAAGATTATCCAACTATTTTTAAGAATCCTAATGAAAAGACAATGGAAACGTTGAGAAGAAATCGAAATGCTGTTGAAATGTATAAATATTCATTACCGGATGCGTTGTAAGTTTCTAAAAACTAATTGTGAGGGGAAAAGAGGGTGGGCGCTTGAAAAAGTTAATGAGCCTCTTAATCATGGCGGTCTTAATCATGACGGCTTGTAATTCAGAATTAGCTATTACTGAACTAAACTCTGTACCAAAACGTGTAAATGAAATAATTGAAGTTCTTGGATCGAATGATTATGTACAAATGATTAACGATAGTAATAAAGACATTTCGTATATCATTATTAATACGGGGGGCACAGTTACGGTTAGTGTTGAAAGTAGGGATGATACTATTTTAATCAACATTGATGAAGTAGAAAATGAAAATAAAGACAAGCAGAAGCATATATATAAATTAACAAAAGATCGAGATTATGAAATGATAGGATTGTATAAAAATGGCGAGGAAATTCCATTTGATACAGTCACAGGTTTTTAAACAATTGATACCGTTTATGAAATATTTGATACAAGAACGAAAAAATAGAGTTGGCCTCAATAGGTGCAACTCTATTTTAGTTGAAGAGATATTAATTTTTCGTCGCAACAAAACGTAAACGGCAGTAATCAGCTATCCATTCGTCATTTTGATAGTAGGCAGGCTTTAATAATTCTTCGCATTTCGCATACACTTGCTCTTTTTCAAAATCAGTTAAATGTTGCAGGATGTTGTGACTAAACATCTTTAGCCAATTTCGTAGGCCATCTTCGCCTTGAAGTGGTGTTGGACGCTCATATAAGGTAATCATTTCTACCGTAAAGCCAGCTGTTTCTAAAATCGTTTCATATTCTGCAACTGTTGGAAAATACCACGGGAAATAATCTTCATTGTACGCATAATTTAATGTAGCCATACTCTGCTTTATGGCGCCTACAATGGAAGCAATATTACCGTGACCGCCCATTTCTGCGACAAAGCGGCCACTTGGTTTTAATGCATTGTAAATATTTTGGATGACCTTATTTTGTTGTTTCATCCAGTGAAGGGCTGCATTTGAAAAAACGGCATCAAATTGATTCGTAAATTGCATAGCTGCAGCATCTATTGTGCTAAATTCAATCGTTGGATATTTTTGCTGTGCCGCCCGAATCATATCCTGTGAGGCATCAGTTCCTTGCACAATGGCTCCATGAGAAGCGATTTCCTGTGCTAAATCTCCTGTACCACAGCCAACATCTAAAATCCATTCATTTTCCTGAGGGGCAAGGACTTTCACTAAACTTTCCCCAAACTTTGAAACGAAATCATGCTTTTGATCATATAAACTCGCATTCCATTTTGTTTTCATCTTATCGTCATCTCCTTTTTTAAAGCATAACAAAGAGCATGTATCCGCGAAAATTCCGAAAAACGAGTGTTTTGATTCCGAATTGGAATATGGTTGGGGGGAGGTGGATAGAAATCAAAAACTAACGGATAGAGGCAAATAAAAGATACAAAAACAGGTGTAGAAGCATTTTTCTACACCTGTTTTTCTTAGCAACCTATTAAATAGATGAATGAAGTTCTTTCTCATGAATAGCGCGGTTCTTTTCTTTGAACGCTTCGTTATGTGAAGAAACCATGGCACTGCGAGATGCTGTTGGTTCTAAGTATGTTTTAACCGAATTGACGGCATTCGCTGCATCTTGGAAAGTCCCTAACAGAAGATTAATTTTACCTTCAAAAGATAAAATGTCACCCGCCGCAAATATACCTGGTTGTGCAGTTTCTCCAGTCGCTTTTCCTTCAAAATAATAATTATCTTTTTTAGAAATCGTAATAGATGGTTCAAATTCTAATGAAGCCTCGCTATTATAGCCGTGACTGACAATAACCTCGTCGATAGGGCGTGTATAGCTATCTTTTGTTATAGCATTTTCACAAGTTACGAATTGTATCGCTGTTTGATCTGCATTTGCAATCAGCTTCGTAATAGATGTATGACATTTGATTGTTACACCAGCATCCACAGCTTCTTTTATAGTTGCTTCATGAGCAGAAAGGTTTTCGTTGCGATAGACAACCGTTACACTTTTTGCAATTGCGGATAGCTCTACTGCCCAGTCAAGTGCCGCATTCCCACCACCAGAAATGATAATGTCTTTGCCAGAAAAACGCTTGAAGGACTGTACTGTATAATGCAAATTCGTCATTTCGTACTTCTCTGCACCTTCTAATGTCAGTTTTTGAGGGTTAATAATACCACCGCCAACTGCTAAAATAATTGTTTTAGAATAATGAATATCACCTTGTGCAGTATGTAAAACAAATAGCTCATTTTCACGTTCGATAAAATCTACTTTTGTTCCCATTAAAATGGTTGGATCAAAGGTTTTTGCTTGAGTGATTAATTGCTTTACAAATTGCTCGCCCGATATTGGAGGATGACCACCAATATCCCAAATTAATTTTTCTGGATAAAGTAATACCTTCCCACCAAGTGAATCTTGACTCTCAATCAGCATCGTTTTCAAGCCACGTAAACCACTATAGAAGGCACTGTATAGTCCAGCAGGCCCACCGCCAATAATTGTTACATCGTAAACATTTTGCATTTTTTATCCACACCCTTAAAAAATAATAAAAAAATATTGACAAATAATTAATTGATAACTAGACTAACGTTAGTGATAATGATTATCAGTATCGTTTTGTGAAGTTATCATATCATTTATACATATAAAAAGAAAGTGAGGATATATATTGCGTTTACAAATAGAATCGATTCGTGTTGGTTACGACGATAAAACCATTGTGCACGATTTATCGCTCCAAATTCCAGACGGGAAAATCACAACAATTATTGGTTCGAATGGCTGTGGGAAATCCACATTATTAAAAGCGATTACGAGAATTTTGAAGCATGAGCGCGGACAGGTTATTTTGGATGGTCAAAATATTTCAGAGTTGAAAACAAAGGAATTAGCAAAAAAACTTGCGATTTTGCCGCAAACTCCGGAAAGTGCACATGGTTTAACGGTTGAAGAACTCGTATCCTATGGTCGATTTCCATATCAAAAGGGCTTTGGTAATTTATCGCAAAAGGATAAGGATGTCATTAACTGGGCATTACATGTAACAAAAACGGATGAGTATCGGGCGCAAACAGTCGATGCATTATCGGGTGGTCAGCGTCAGCGCGTATGGATTGCGATGGCACTAGCTCAGGAAACTGACATTATCTTTTTAGATGAGCCAACGACCTATTTGGATATGGCGCATCAATTAGAAGTGTTAGAATTACTGCGTGAGCTCAATGAAAAGGAAGGGCGCACAATTGTTATGGTGCTCCATGATTTAAATCAGGCAGCTCGTTTTTCAGATTACATTGTGGCGCTTTCCAAAGGGCATCTTGTGAAATTTGGTACCGCAGAGGAAGTGATTGTGCCAGAAGTGTTACAGGAAGTGTTTCATATTGATGCAGTAATCGGTAAGGATCCACGAACAAATAAGCCAATGTGTATTACATATAACTTATTACAAACAACTTAAAGGGGATATTTAAAATGAAAAAATGGCTTTTACCAATGTTTATGATGGTCGTATTAGTACTTGCAGCATGCGGAAATAGCGAAAAAAGTGAAGAAAAAACAGGAAAAGAGCCTTCAGCTGAAACGATTACGTACCAATCTGAAACAGGCCCAATTGAAGTACCTGTAAATCCACAACGTGTTGTTGTCTTGTCTTCATATGTGGGGGATTTAATGAAGCTTGGTGTGAATATGGTTGGGGTGGATTCTTGGTCTGCCAATAACTCGAATTTTGCAGAGGGAATTAAAAATGCTGAAATCGTAGCGAATACAGATATCGAAAAAATTCTAGAGTTGAATCCAGATTTAATCATTGGTTTAAACAATATCGAAAATGCGGATAAACTAGCTGAAATCGCACCAACTGTATTATTTACGTATGGTAAAAATGATTACTTACAACAACATATAGAAATCGGTAAAGTAGTGAACAAAGAAGCTGAAGCAACAGCATGGGTAAAAGATTTCAAAGTACGTGCAGCTGATTTAGGCACAAAGATTAAAGCAAAAATCGGTGAGGATGCGACAGTTACTGTTGTGGAAAACTACGAAAAACAATTTTATTTATTCGGAGATAACTGGGGCCGAGGAACAGAAATTTTATATCAAGAAATGGGCTTAAAAATGCCTGAAAAAGTTACAGAAGTTGCATTAGAGCCAGGTTACTTTGCCATTTCACAAGAAGTGTTAGGAGAGTATACAGGTGACTACATTATTTTAAGCTTATCAAAAGAACAAGATTCTGCTTTCTTAAATGCTGATTGGTATAACGAAATCGAAGCGGTAAAAAATGGTCAATTATTCGAAGTAGATTCAAAAGAATTTTATTTCAATGATGCAATGACATTAGATTATCAACTAGATTTCTTTGAAGAAAAGTTTTTAAAATAAGCGAGTAAAAGGAAGCAAAAGCAATGGCAAAATTTAGACGTTTCCCATTTTGGCTTCAAGTATTATTAGTATTCGTCTTATTAGTTGGTACTGCTAGTGTTTCGCTCTGCTTTGGCGCAGCAAACACGTCAATGAAAGATGTCTACGAAGCAATATTTGGACAAAGTGGTGGAAAGCATTATTCAATATTACGTGAAATTCGATTTCCACGTGTTATCGCGGCAATTTTTGTTGGTAGTGCATTAGCGGTAGCGGGGGCTATTATGCAAGGGGTAACGAGAAATCCGTTAGCTGATCCAGGACTTCTTGGGCTTACGGCAGGTGCGAATGCGGCACTTGCCCTCACGCTAGCTTTTGTGCCAAATACTTCATATATTCTGCTCATTTTTGCATGCTTCATTGGTGCGGGTATAGGGATGATGATTGTATTTGGCATTGGTGCATCGACAAAGAGCGGTTTTTCCCCATTGAAATTAGTTTTAGCGGGGGCAGCCGTTTCTGCTCTGTTACAAGCAATTGCTGATGGTACGGGTATTTTATTTAATATTTCTAAAGATGTTTCAATGTGGACGAGTGGCGGCTTAATTGGAACAACATGGTTTGCACTTATTGTTGTACCAATTATTATAGTTGGTTTAATAGTGGCCTTTATTTTTAGCCGCCAGTTAACAATTTTAAGTTTAAATGAAGAAGTAGCAGTAGGACTAGGTCAAAATACGACGGTTATTAAAATGATTATGATGGT
The DNA here is from genome assembly GCF_050272495.1 of Solibacillus cecembensis. NCBI lineage: Bacteria > Bacillati > Bacillota > Bacilli > Caryophanales > Caryophanaceae > Solibacillus > Solibacillus cecembensis. Next base: position 24,187 of record NZ_JBNNMF010000033.1, read on the forward strand.
AGTAGTTGTTGTATTGGCAGGCGCTGCTGTGGCACTTGTTGGGAACCTAGCATTTGTCGGCTTAATGGTGCCACATATTGTGCGTGCTTTTGTTGGAACGGATTATCGTTTTGTATTGCCAATGAGTGCCCTTGTTGGTGGTTGGTTTATGCTGATGGCTGATTTTGTTGGTCGTATGATACATGCACCGTTCGAAACGCCGGTTGTAGCCATTATTTCGATTATTGGCCTTCCATTCTTCTTACTGTTAGTACGTAAGGGAGGTCGTCAATTTGCTTAATGGAAAGCGGAAAAAACAACGGAAATGGCTCGCTTTTTGGATAGTAATAACGTTGGCTGTTTTCGTATTAGGAATTTCACTAGGTGCAGCATCTGTCTCAATTGACCGCATCCTTCCAATCTTGCTCGGAGATGGTAGTTTTAAAGAAGACTTCGTGCTGTTTTCGATACGTTTACCTCGATTATTTGTATTAGCGGCGGCTGGGATGGCATTAGCGCTGGCTGGTGCTGTATTGCAAGGCGTAACACGTAATGACTTAGCCGATCCAGGTATTATTGGAATTAATGCGGGTGCTGGTGTCGGAATTACTTTGTTTTACTTATTTGTAAAAGGAGATTTACCGCATTTTGCATATGTTTTACCTGTCATCGGCTTTATTAGTGCGATGTTAACGGCATTATGCATTTACTTCTTTTCGTATAAGAAAAATCAAGGCGTACAGCCTGTGCAGCTTATTTTGATTGGTGTGGGGGTCGCTTCTGCATTATCGGGTTTGATGATGATCCTAATATCTTCTGCCGAGCGGAGTGATGTGCAGTTTATCGCACAGTGGCTTGCGGGGAGTGTATGGGGCACGGATTGGCCGTTCTTATGGGCATTGTTGCCATGGCTAGTTATTGGAATACCATTTATTTTCTATAAGGCGAATGTTTTGAATGTGTTAGCTATGTCCGAACAAACGGCGATTGGTTTGGGGATGAATATTCACCGTGAACGCCTCCAATTATTAGTAGTAGCTGTGGCACTTGCTGCGGCGGCGGTATCTGTAACCGGTGGAATAGCCTTTATCGGTTTAATGGCACCACATATTGCAAAGCAGTTAGTAGGCCCGCGCTATCAATTCTTTTTACCTTTAACACTATTTATCGGTGCGAGTTTATTAATGCTTGCTGATACGATTGGTAGAGTCGTCATTTCAACGGCGACGGTACCAGCTGGAATCATCGTAGCATGTATCGGCGCACCTTACTTTTTATATTTATTACGCAAAAATGGGTGAATGGATTTTTTTATTACAGGCAAGAAACCATACTAAAAATTAATATTTTAACCATAAAATACAGTCTTTATAAACATAAAAGGCTGTATTTTTTATTGTCCTAAAATATTTTTACAGGAAGACTAAATACCAAATATATAAAATAATATAATACTAATTCAAGGTATATGCGGATTTACAATGATAAGAAATACAAGTCCCCTAACGAGGATTTGGTAACTTTAAATTCAACACAATAAATTAACTAAAGTTGATTTCTGATAAAATATAGTGAAAGGACCAGTTGATATATCACCAATTATAGATAGAGGGGTGAACATGTATTTATGAAAAAAACTCTAGGAATTATGATTGTATTTATTTGGTTAACTCTATTTTTTTATTTTTTTAATTCCTTAAAATATTTTATATTCACTGATTGCTTTTCTAATTGTTTTTATTACAACTTTTTATATTTTGAAGAAGTCTGGATTTAATATATAAAGGTTAAAAATTATAAATAAAAAATATCTAGTTGATTTACAATAAACCTTCCCAAACATGAAGTGACCCCTAAAAGTTAGACATATTTAGTTAAGCAACTTCTAAGATCTGAGTTCGGTATTCGACCGAGCTTAGGTCTTTCAATTTTTCCTTCATTCGTTTGTGATTGTACAGGCATCTTCCAATTGAAGATGCCTTGTTAACGTATTAAAGTGCGGTTATTTAATGATTAAGGCACTGATTTTAAAACACGCAGAAAATGAAAACAAATATTTTATAATCTAGGATTGACTTTTCATTCTACAAGTGTAGAATGAAAACGTAAACGTTCTACACTTGTAGAACGAAAGGAGGGACACGATGAAAAGATTGCCAGATTCGGAGTTGGAAATCATGTTAATTATTTGGGAGGCAAATGAAGGGGTAACGCGCAGCTATATCCAAGAGCATCTTGAAGGATCTAAAATCCTTGCACCTACTACCATTCTTTCATTTCTATCAAGATTAACAACAAAAGGGTTTTTGAGGATTGAAAAAGTAGGAAAAACCAATCTTTACTATCACCTTGTCAGTCAAGAAGACTATGCAAATAAGGAAAGTAAGAAGATTTTGGAGAGATTCTTTGGAAATTCCGTGAAGGATTTTGTGGTTCAATTGAATGATAGTAAGGCTGTAGATGAAGAGGGAATCCAAGAATTAAAAGAGTTTTTAGATAGCCTATCCACGGAGACTAAATAACAATGATTCAAAAAATGTTTATGAATATGTTGGAGATATCCATAATTGTCTCAGTCATCATTTTAGCCGTTTGCTTATTATCACCTATTTTAGATAAGAAATATATTGCTAAATGGAAATATGTTGTATGGCTCGGATTAACAGTTCGTCTACTAGTTCCGATACCGATTACATTTCCAAATGCTCCTATACAAATTAACCCTGCACAAGTCATGCAAGAGTCCAGTAACTGGCAAGTGAATTTATTCTCAAACCAGCAAATGATTGAGGAGTTACATAAACAACCAGAAATAGGAAGTGTAATTGAAAAACAAGTTAGTTTCTTATCAGATCTATCCGTGCTCAACGTAGCGGTTGGAATTTGGCTAGTTGGAACAGTTGTATTTTCTATGTACCACTTATTTGGCTATTTTAATTTCACGAGAAATAGCAAACGGTGGTCATTGGCACGGACTGCAGAACAAGAAAAATTGTTTGCCCAAGTAAAGGCTGATATGGGTATTCGGAGAAATGTCTCATTACGCCGTTCAAAGATCGTGAAAAGTCCTATGATGTACGGGATTATTCATCCAACAGTGATTATCCCGCATACTGAGTACTCGGAAACGGATTTACACTTAATTTTAAAGCACGAATTGACACACTATAAACGACACGATATTGAATTGAAATTCGTATTGTTTTTAGTAAGGTCGTTCTATTGGTTTAATCCATTTGTCCACCTTATGTCAAAGAAATTTAATGAGACCATTGAGCTGATATGTGATGAGTATGTAATAAGTGGAAAAGATAGTAGTTATAAAAAACGATATATGGAAACCATTTTGCATTCAGTTGAGCAACAAACAGGTAAATCGAGCATCCTTACTTCAAATTATAATGGAGGATTAAAAGTCGTGAAAAAAAGATTTCAGAACATCTTACTTAATGGAAATAAAAAGAAAGGCATTTTTTCATTGGCAGCATTCACAATTGTTTGTGTAGTATCAAGTTCACTCGTAGTATTCAGTGCTAGTGCAGGCGAAGCGGATGCGAAAAAAGTGGTTGAAGAAACTCAAACACCCCCTCATAAAGAAGATATATACTCGGTACAGGGGGAAGTTGGTAAACAAGTGCCATCAGAAAAAATTGTCGGTTTCCAGGCTGAATCAGAGCGGAATTCGAAGTTAGAAAAAATAATTATAGCTCACTTTGAAATTCCATTGAAAGACTTAGAAACAACGAAATACTACTATAATTACGTTGATTTAAATGGGGATGGGAAAGACGAAATTTTTACTGTTGTAATGGGACCATATACAAGTGGATCTGGCGGAAGTACTGCACTACTTGTAACAGAAACGGATAGTGGTGAACTGCGAGTGAACCAAGCACTAACGCTCATTCAAACTCCAGTCGTTATAAGTGATAACGTCACAAACGGATACAAGGAAATCGTAGTGATGAATAGCGGTGGGGGAGCAGAAGGACACTTTGTCAAGCTCACTGCAGACGAAGAAAAGTACAACAGTGTAAATGATGGTACGCCGATCGAGGGGTTAAAAGGCATTTCTGGAATGGCAATCATTAACAATGATATCGTGAAAGATATGGAAGAAGGCAAGGCGTTGTACCTGCAAGAAAAGTAACTAGATTGGTGAATTTCATAATTCTCTGCTTATTACACGGGAGGGTCACAATTGAACTCCCTTTGATTATTTTGAGTAATGCATTAGTAAGTGTTGCATAACTTCACTAACTATTCTCTATCAGCAGCAGATATCTGAAACTGTCTGCTGCCTTTATTCTAACTGATGGTCACATTTTGCTTACATAACAACACTCCAATACTCGACGGGTTCATACAACATGACAGGAGGATTATTTCCACATGAATACACCAAGATTTAAAACTCATAAAAAAAGAAAAAGATTAAAAATGCGCTATTTAGTCATTCTGTTCGTCTTTCTCTTTGTTGCCGGATTTTTTGTTGGAAAAACATATTCAACTTCTGTATCCCCAATTGTGCCAAAATCAACTGAAAATGATGATGTTCCCATTCCTAAACATGAGGTACCAATTGCTATAGAGCCTGTTAAAAAAGATGCTGTTGTAGAAGAACCGATTACGAAAGAAACCATTGCCGAAGTGAAATCGGAAGGAAAGGTAGTCTATTTAACATTTGATGATGGTCCAAGTGAGTTAACTGGTCAATTTCTTGATGTCTTGAGTGAACATGATGTATTGGCCACTTTCTTTATGCAGGGAAGCAATTTAAAGAAAGAACACCTTCAAGAAAATGTGAAACGTGCTGTAAGAGAAGGGCATTACGTTGGTGGACATAGCATGACGCATAATTTCAAAACCTTATATAGCAACAATCAATTCGTCCCCGAGATGAAAGAAACACTTGCTTTGATCCATGAAATTACAGGTACGAATCCGCATTTAGTACGCCCTCCTTATGGATCAGCGCCAGGTTTGAAAAACGAGGAAATTCGACATCAACTGGCAGAAGGTGGGATAAAAATTTGGGATTGGACCATCGATTCGAATGACTGGAGGCTACGGGGAAATCCCGCTCAAATTATCGAGAACATAAAGCGTGGTACAAATAAGGACCGTGAAATTGTACTGATGCATGAAAAACGACAAACGTTGGAGGCACTGCCAGAAATCATTCAATTCTACAGGGAACAAGGATTCGAATTCGCCGTCTATGACGATGCACATCACTTTGTTCTCAATTTCCAGAACGATGTCGACCTTTAAAGCTTTATTGGTTAACCTATAATGATTGGACGTTCTACTAAAAAAACAGAAGTCCACGAATGGAAGCCACTGAAAAAGTCCATTCAAATCAGATTATAATGTTGATTTACGCTTCAGTCGGACGCTTTCTTACCTCGAGTTAAGGAGTTTTTTATCTTGTGCGTTTAAAACACTGTTTACTTTATTAACAACACTGCAAAATGGAAATTTAACAAGGTATAACGAAATAATAACAACCATAATAATGCTGAATGTCTTTATCCAACCCTGTAAATGCCACTTATCATTAATTATAAAATTGGTTAGTTGAATTAGTCCAAATGCAATACCTACTGATAAAATAAATGAAAGTGCTATTAATATATTTTACAGCATTGATAGCCTTTCTATCTTTTTCAGCTTCTTAATATTGCCCTCATAAATCGAATAAGTAAAATAAGCAACTGGAAGGAATAACAAATACCAATTTGAATATCCAAACACAACCCACGAAGAACCCATTCCTAAAAGCAAAATCAATCCGATTTATTTAAATAGTCTTTTGTTCATTTAGCTATCACTCCATTAGAATTACGTTATGCCATAAAGTGGACCTTATATATAATAAGGGTACCGGTTCAGATTCTTATCGACTGTGATGACACGAGGCTTACAAACATAATTAGACTGCAAAGCTTTCTTGAAAAGTGATTTGCAACCTGTTGATCACTTGTTTTACTAAGTTGAAATTCAATTGTGTTTCTTTTTGAATCGACTGCACGATACAGATACATCCATTGTCCCTTTACTTTTTTGATGTATGCTTCATCGACTCTCCAGGAATCACTTGTTGGCTTAAGATTCGGTCGTATTCTTGTATCTAATTCTGGTCCATATTGATGAACCCAACGTATAATTGTTGTATGGGTCATTAACAAGCCCGTTCTTCCATCATTTCCAACAGATTACGAAAACTAAGGTACCTTCTCACTGTTAATAAAATAATCTCTGGCTGAAAATGTTTCCACTTAGTAGAAATTGGAATAATGCCAAATGATTTTTATCCGCCAATGGTTGATAGATTCGTAGATACCGTTGAAAGAAAAAACCTTATGAGAAGGCAAAAGGCCCCCCATGTTTCGATATTATTCTTCCACTAGCTGTTTGTTGTGGGGAGTATGCAATTGATGAAAAACGTTTAGAGAAATATTTCGGAAAGTATAGTAAATAAATTTAGATTGGGAGAAAAGGAGAAGTGCTATGAATCGGATTTATTTTAAAGACAACGCGTGACCTAGTGGACATGACATTAAGTTGTTTGAATGGCTCGCTAGGTTGAATCCTTACAGTTGAATTTGTTTCGACTTGCATTTGAAATCGTAGGAATAATATGAAGAAGACGCAGAGGATATTGAGGAGGTCGACATACCTGAAGATACACACAGTTGACTTCATAAAGGTGTATAGAATAACTACCTTCAAGCGATACTCCACATATTGGGGAATAGATTTATATAATAACAAAACAACGACATTTCATGTAGAAACGTCGTTGTTTTGACGACAGCGCTTTCGGAATTTATTTATTGGTTCATGACGCTGTCGCTGGCTCTTTGTACTTCACATTATACTTTATCATGATTCTTAACATCATTAATTGCATTATCAATATTTTTGTCATCTAATCTTCTAAACGTAAGCCCGTAATCAAATAACGCATATAAAACGCCAGGCACCTCCGGTACGATAGACGTATCATTCAAAGGAGGTGCCATTCTTATGCTAACAAA
>NZ_JBNNMF010000034.1:0-25292 GCF_050272495.1 Solibacillus cecembensis
GTGCTTTTTAAGGGGTGATATTATACCAAAAAAGCAATTTTAAAATGGACCACAAATAGCCACTATTTTTCACTAAATGAGCGTAAGAACCTATCGATATACTACTTAATTTTAAATAAGTGATAATGGCTACTTTTTACTTATTTTAGCACTTATTTTTAAATATGTAGTATATCAAATGCGCCAAATCGCGAATATACGCAGAAGAAAGTACGACATATTTTTTTAAACATGCATTTATAATTCGATTCATGTCCGTAACGACGGCATTTTCACGGTTTGAATAAAAAAGTTAGCTCATTTTCTTGGTGTTCTTAGTCTATTTTCCGCATAAAAAAGTTACGTTTTCGTTCAAAAATCAACCTTTTTTTCATGTGAAATGAAGTACTTTTTGAATAGAAAAATTCCTTATAAGGTGACAAAGATTTGTGTTTTAGGCGGATTAACGGTTGGCGGCCAAAGTACTCCTAATACTTGTAGTTTCATTTTCAGCGTTGATCGTATCAATTCATTCATTTAACCCTAAAAATAACCTACCGTAAAAAATAGACTAGCCCATACTCACACGGGCTAGTCCATCATTTATTTCGTATTCAACTGCATCGCAGGGCCGAAGAATTCAAAGTGAATTTGGCTATCAGGGATGTTGCACTCATGTAATGCAGTAATCGCTGCTTCTAAAAATGGTACAGGTCCGCAAAGATATACTTGTGTATCTTTTGCTAAAACAGGACGTAACACATTCGCATCAATAAACTCATTGTTATCTGAATATAACACTTTATGATGAGAGTTACTGTCTTTTTTGAACGCGCTAAACAGCTTTTTTAAACCAGTTGGACCGTTTAAGGCATTCATTTTGTTTTGGATATCCTCATGGAAAGCCAGAACATTTTCGTTACGTGCACATTGGATGAAAGTTACATTTTCTTTACCTTCAATTGATTGGAACATCGCGTTTAAAGGTGTTACACCAACCCCACCACTAATGAATAATACAGGTGCTGTTGTCGGTTCGTATGTGAAGACACCCGCTGGAGTACTTACATCAATGATCGTGCCAACAACTGCTTCATGTAGGAAGTTTGATACTTTCCCTTTAATATTATTGTCGTTTTCACGCTTTACAGAAATACGGAATTCCTGTGTATTGCTTGGTTGTGATAATGTATATTGGCGATTTAGCATGAACTCTTCACCAGGTGCAGTTACACGAACGGTTACATATTGGCCTGGTTTATACGCAGGTACTTTTGAGCCTTCTACTGGTGTAAAGTAGAAAGATGTCACATCATCACTTTCTTTTTCCATGCGAACAATTTTGAACTGTTTAAATGCACGCCAGCCCCGATTATTCTCAGCTGCTTTATATAAATCTTCTTCCACTGAGATGAAGATGTCCGCAATCACACCGTATGCTTTGCCCCATGCTTCAATGATTTCATCTGTTGCTGCATCACCTAATACTTCTTTAATCGCTGCAAGTAAGTATTGACCTACGATTGGGTAATGCTCTGGTAAAACGCCTAAACTTACGTGCTTATGTGCAATTTGTACAACAACAGGAACGATTGGTTCTAAGTTGTCGATATGCTGTGCAGCGGCATACACCGTATTTGCTAATGCCGTTTGTTGACGACCTTGTGATTGGTTTGTATGGTTGAAAATATTTAATAATCCTGGATTGTCCTTAAATAAATTACTATAAAAAGTTTTTGTAATGGCTACGCCGTGTACTTCTAATACTGGTACTGTTGATTTAATAACGTTGATTGTATGTTGATCTAACATGCTGAACACGTCCTTTCGTGATAAATATAATATATGCCTATTCATTTTTTAAAGCAATATTATATATACATCTTTAACGGAATTGACACAAAGATGTATATTAAATACTTCTTTGTGTTGAAATAACTTTACAATGCGCAGAATGTCATTTAGACATAGCAAAATCTAACTAATAATTTTAGTTTGACGTAGTATGTACTATTAAATGAGAAATTATGTAATACTTTCAGTTGCAATCCAAATATTGTCATGCTAATGTGAAAAATGAGGTGGAAAATATGACAAATTTTGATTTAGCAGTAATTGGCGCAGGTCCTGGGGGATATGTGGCAGCAATTCATGCAGCAAAAAGTGGCTTAAAAGTGGCACTAGTAGAAAAAGATAAAGTGGGAGGGGCTTGCTATAATGTCGGCTGTATCCCTTCTAAAATTATGTTAGAACATAGTAAGCTCGTCCAAGAAATTCGACGAGGAACGGATTGGGGCATTACTGTTCCTACAATTAATATTGATTTTCCAAAATTAATGCAACGAAAAGATAAAGTCGTAGAGCAGCTGTTAACGAATATTGAAGAATTTATTGGCAACGCACAAATTACGATGTTCCGCGGGGAAGCTACGGTGACAGCAGAACGTAAAGTGATTGTAGGAGATGAATCTTTTACAGCGACAAACGTCATTTTGGCAACAGGGAGCCGTCCGTTTGTTCCGCCATTTAAAGGCTTAGAAACGTCTAACTACTATACAACGGATACATTCTTTTCGATTCAAGAGCTACCAAAACAACTAACGATCGTTGGTGGTGGGGTTATTGCGATTGAAATGGCCTTTGCATTAGCGCCGATGGGAACAAAAGTAACGGTATTAAACCATAGTAAAGATATATTACAAACAGAGGAACCTGATGCGCGTCCAATTATTAAAGAAAAAATGGAGCAGTTAGGAATTGAATTAATTACTAATTTTACATTTGAAGAAATTCGAGCACATGAAATTCAAACGTCTTTTGGTGTCCTACCATATGAAAATTTATTGTTTGCAACGGGGCGTCGTGCGAATATCCAAATTGCGGAAGCGCTTGAAATGCAAATGGACGGTCGTTTAATCAAAGTAAATAATCATTATGAAACGAGTATTCCAGGCATTTTTGCAATTGGTGATTTAGTTGGAGGCTTCCAATTAGCGCATTCAGCCAGTGCAGAAGGTGTGCATACAGTTGATTATATTTTAGGGAAACATCCAAAAGTGATTAACCAACAGGAAATCCCTCGCTGTGTGTATACCCATCCTGAAATTGCGACATTTGGCATGTTAGAGCATGAAGCACCAGCTGATTCAATCGTGACGAAAATGTATTTACCAACAAATCCGAAAGCCCTACTTGAAGGCAATACACAAGGCTTTATGAAATTTGTTGCGAGTCCAGAAGGCGATATTTACGGGGCATGTGTAGTGGGTGACGGGGCAACTGAAATGATTAATTCCATGCTTGCGGCAAAAGTACTTGGCGGCTCTGTGAAAGATTTAGCGCGTATGATCTTCCCACATCCAACAGTAAGTGAGCATGTTGGGGATGCTGCGCGGTCGGTATTTGGCAAAGCAATTCATGCTTAATTCTATATATTTTGCACGTTTTTAGTAAATGTGAAAAGACATTTTGACTTCAAATCAGAATGTCTTTTATAGTTTATATAAAAGGAAGAGGATATGAAAATAATTCCGCTTTAGTAAATGCCACACCTCCGTTATAATGAGACTATTCGAAAAAAATGGACGGTTGAGGTGTGAAATGTTAAAGTCATCGTTAGAATTACTTGAGAAAGAAATTGAAGACGCCATCATTCGTATGAGTAAATTACAGCAGGAGGATGACTATGCGGAGATGAGCAGGCAATTTGCTGAATTATTAGCTTCTTTGCAACGGCATCAATTAATCGATACGTCGTTACAACTGTTAGTAGAACCAGCGCAATGTTTACACGAAACTAAAATGTTGCTCGAAAGTTTGCAAGAAGCACAGCAGCGGCAACACCGAAAAAAACGGTTATTAACGCATCGGCAAATATTACAGCTATGGTTAAGAAAGAATATACACTACCAACGAGAATATTTACCAAAGCTTTTTTAAGTTATTTTGAGTATTTATATGGATAGTTAGTTGAAAGGAATTATTATGGATAAGAAAAATTTTATTTATGGGATACTGCTTACTTTTTTAATTGCAATGAGTTCTTATATGTTAGCTAAATTGCCTGTTCTATCGATAATTGGACCACTTGCATTGGCGATATTTATGGCAATCATCATTCGAAATTTCTTTTTTAATCCGACAAAATGGCAAAAGGGAATTACTTTTACAGCTAAAAAAATTCTCCGTTTTGCGATTATTTTATACGGTGTTCGACTGAATATGGTGGTCATATTTGATTAGGGTCTACCTTATTTAGTTCGCGCGATTTTTGCGGTCATTATTGGGATTGGTGTCATGCTGCTTTTAGCGAAATGGCTAAAGGTAGATTCGACATTTGCGCTGTTGCTTGGTGGGGGTACTGGAATTTGCGGTGCGGCTGCTATTGGAGCAATTTCACCCATAGTACGGGCGGATGACGATGATACAGCGCTTGCGGTAGGGATGATTTCACTTGTTGGAACGCTATTCGCGCTAGCTATGCCGTTTTTAGGGAATGTTCTGCAAATGTCACCAGAAATGTATGGGCAATGGGTAGGGCTTAGTGTTCATGAAGTAGCACATGCTGCATTAGCCGGTGCTGCATTTGGAGACGAGTCATTAGCACCGGCCTTTTTAGCGAAATTGAGTCGTGTATTATTACTTGTGCCCGTAACGATGATTATCGTATGGGTTGTATCGCGTAAGCAACAAACGGAAAACACGAAAAAGCCACCGTTCCCTTATTTTGTACTCGGATTTTTAGCAATTTCAATTATTAGTACAATTACACTTGAAAACGGCTGGATGTCAGTTCAAACGCAACAATCCATCGCCACATTTGCGTCGTTTTTATTGGCAATGTCTATGGCGGGTTTAGGTTTATCAATTAACTTAAAACAACTTCAAGCAAAAGCGATCCGCCCATTGTTACTACTTACATTAACGTCAGTCATTTTATTTGCATCCATGCTGATATTAGTCTGAATGAAAAAGAAAATTCGGATTAAATAGTTGCATGTTGTGAAATGTTTTTGTTACTATGGTAGTATTCTAATACATATGCAAGGCATGGAGGAGTCAGTCAACACTGGCACCTCTATGCCTTTTTGTATCAAAGAGAGGAGATATTTATGTTTATTTTTCAAATTGTTATCGTACTAATAGCAACGAAACTTGCCGGACACCTTAGTGTTCGATTAGGACAACCTTCTGTTCTAGGGAAAATTTTAATTGGTATTTTAATAGGTCCTGCTATGTTAGGTTGGGTTACTGACAATGAAATTATGAAAACATTTAGTGAAATTGGTGTTATTTTATTAATGTTTTTAGCAGGTTTGGAAACAGATTTAGAAGAATTAAACGCCAATATGAAAGGTGCGGTATATGTTGCGTTAGGTGGTATTTTATTACCAATTGCAATGAGTTATCCGCTCGCTTTGGCATTTGGTCTTACACAAGGTCAAGCAATTTTCATTGGGTTAACACTAGCGGCTACTTCTGTTAGTATTTCGGTTCAAACATTGAACGAAATCGGTTGGTTAAAAACGAAGGAAGGTTCTGTATTATTAGGTGCAGCTGTTTTAGATGACATTATTGTTGTTGTTCTTTTAGCGGTTGCGATGAGCTTCTTGCTTGGAGATGATGTTTCCATTCCAGCATTAATTGGAGGAAAAGTATTCTTCTTCATTCTATTATTTGTTGTAGCGAAATGGGTTATTCCGCCATACTTAAAGGCATTTTCACGCTTGAAAATTACAGAAGCGGTGCTGAGCGCTGGATTAATCGCCTGTTTTGCACTGGCATATATTGGTGAGCACTACTTTGGTATTGCTGCGATTATTGGTGCTTTCTTCGTGGGGATTGCGATTGGACGTACAGAATTTAAAGAAGCAATTGAACATAAAGTGGAGCCACTTGCAGGTGGATTATTCGTTCCATTCTTCTTTGTAAGTATTGGATTGTCTGTAACGTTTGACGGGATTGCAGAGAATATTTGGTTTTTAGTAGTCTTCTCAATTGTTGCAATCTTATCTAAATTAATTGGTTCGGGTCTTGGTGCAAAAATGGCCGGTTTCAATTGGAAATCTTCAGCAGGAATTGGATCGGGAATGGTTTCACGTGGTGAAGTAGCATTAATTCTTGCTGCGATGGGATTATCGAGCGGTTTATTACCAGCAGAAGATTATACCCCAATGGTTATTGTAATTATTGTTACAACAATTGTTACACCACCAATGTTAAAAGGTTTCTTCGGTGACCGTCGTCACCAAAAATAAAATGGTGATGCAAAAAAAACGATATAATTGAAACACTTGAGTAAAGGCAGAAACGTTGATTTTTTGACGTCTCTGCCTTTTTCATTTTGAGCTAAAATAAATTTTGGAAAGATTGCAACTAATGTAGGTGTTCATCCGAGGATATAGTGAGAGGTGGGAAAGGATGGATTTGGAGCAAATTTTTGAGTCGCATATGAACGATATTTACCGCTATTTATTTTCTCTAACACAGCATCATGCCCAAACTGAAGACTTACTTCAAGAAACATTTATAAAAGCGCATATTACCTTATTAGCAAAACCAATTGATGACATTAGACCTTGGCTGTTTAAAGTTGCTTATTATAGTTATATTGATTCGGTACGAAAGCAAAAGCTAATTGTCGTGACGAATGAAATAAATCAAATAGACGAACGAACCCCGGAACAATTTGTAGTGGAGCAGGATTCATACATTCAACTATTGAAGCTACTAAATGAACTAAAAGATATTGAGAGGCAAGCAATATTACTATGTGATGTGCATGAATGTACGTATGAACAAGTGGCTGAAATATTAAGTATGAATATTAACACCGTAAAAAGTCATGTTGCTCGTGGGCGAAAGAAATTGCGCGAACTACTTTCAAAGGAGGAATAAAATTGGATCCATATGAGCAATTCATTCAAAAGGCAAAAAAGGAAAGTAAAGAAATGGATGAACATTCGGCAAAAAAGACATTTAAAGCGATTCGCTCTTCAAAGTGGAAGTTAATTTTAACGACAGTAATTGTTATTTTATTAATCGTCCCAACATGCTTTATGCTCACTATTTTTTACTATGCATTTGGAACGAAATCAACAACATTAATGGACATTACCAGTCAAACGCAATACATTACAGAGCCGAATATCACGTTAGAGGAACTACAGTTTGAAATGGACTTTTCACTTTTTACGATGAAATTGGATTTTATACAATATAAGCAAATCGGCAAAGACATTTACCCAGTGAAAGAATACGAAACTTCATTTTTATTAAATAATTTAATGGATAAAAAAATTGATTCGAAGTTAGAAAAGATGTATCCAAAATATCCTACGCAAACGAGTCCATGGCTAGTCCATCCAAAAAATCAGTATGAATTTAACAGTGCAAACGAATGGTGGATTTTAGAAGGATTACCGGATGAAACGGTTGTGGAAGCTTATATATCGTTAAATGAGTTGACGGATGTTGAGCAGGTCCAAAAGCTATTTGAAAATGTAGATGTGACATGGGCTGCTGTTTACACAGGGCTCGAGGAGAAAAACGAAAGTGCCGAGGGGATCGTTTCACCAATTGGCTACCCTGTAGGGCGCGATACGACGAATTGGTCACCTTTTAAAGATTCCGTTTCGCATGAACAAACATTTTTAGAAATACTTGAATTTTTAGCTCCATATGAACGAATTGCAACGGATGTTTCCTCGCATAAAACTTTATCCTTACAAGAACGGATTGAATATGTCAAAAAACATGGCTTTCAAACGTATGCGGTCGTTGTAACAGGTCCTAAAGCAGAAGTGGAAAAATTACAAAAAAATGAAATCGTTCGCTTGATGAAACTTGGGGAGGTGAAGCTATGGAACTGGGTAAACTAAGTAAATTATTTTTTTCCGTTATAGGTGGGATGAGCGTTTTATCTGGAATTGTTGCATTAATTTTAATCAATATTGCGGTTTTAACGGGGATCAATGTAATTATGGGTGACCTTTATTTTAGTCTCATGTGGATGGCTTTTATGTTAGGAATCATAGCGGTGTTTCCTAAATCAAGTCGGAGTTTTGGCGTGAGAGGACTATCATTAGGCATTTATTTATTTGTTTTTATAAGCGTTACATTCATTGTTGGTTGGTGGATTTATCCGTTTCCATAAAAAATCCTTGTAAAAAGCACTAAATTATTATATTCTATTCTTTAGGTGCCAAAACCTCAGTGAAGTATTTGACTTCACAACAAAAGCGTCCATCCAACAGCACGGATTTGCTGGGAAGCTTTTGCATTGTGCAGGGAGATGAGCCCCTGCACACCTTACATAATTAGTAATCCTAGCGACGCATATTATTTGCGGTGTTAGGATTTTTTTGTGTTTTATGACACAAATCTGCGCTTGCCTCACAAAAAGCATTCAATTTTGTTGATTAACAAGAGGGAAGTGGCTATTATCGAAGGGATATTGTCTATTAAAGCGAATAAATTGGCTACTAACGAAAATTCAAGAGCGAAAAAACACCCATAAAAAATAACGCTAATCCTTTATTCGTATTTGCATGACGTCTTATACAAAACTGTGATAAAATTTTGTTATTATTATTTGAACTGTGAGTTGAAACTTTATGAAAGAAAGTCAAAAATATGCGATTGTTGATATCGAAACGACAGGGCATTCTCCTACGAATGGCGATCGAATGATTCAATTTGCGCTTGTTATCATGGAAGATTGGCAAGTGACAAAAAAGTTTTCCACATTTATTCATCCAGGTAAATCGATTCCGCTCTTTATTCAAGATTTAACGAATATTACGGATGCAGATGTAGCAGATGCGCAACCTTTCGAAATGCATGCCCATAAAATTTATGAATTATTACAAGATACGGTATTTGTCGCGCATAATACAGATTTTGATTTGTCCTTTTTACAAGCAGAATTTAAACGTGCAGGACTGCCTAAATGGTATGGCAAAAAAATGGATACGGTTGAATTAGCAAAAATTTTATTTCCTATGTCCTTTAGCTATAAGTTAGGGGATTTAGCCAGTGATTTAAATATTCCGCTGGAAAGTGCGCACAGAGCAGATGATGATGCACTCGCAACGGCGTATTTATTGAAGCGCTGCTGGGAAGAGTTGTTAACGTTACCGCAAAATACGCTCGAACAATTGCATAAGCGCTCGTTTCGTTTAAAGACGAATTTAGCCCAATTATTTTTTGATGCACTGTATGTGAAGCGAATGAAAGCAACGGAGACGAGTGACCATGTGTATTACAAAAAGTTGGCGATTCGAAAAATGGCGCCGACACCGAAAGTTGAGCATGGGACCATCTCTTATCCGTTTACGATTGAAGATAAAATGGCCTACTTACGGAAAGGTATGCCACATTCAGAAGAACGTCCACAGCAATTTCAAATGATGGATAGTATTTGGCATCATTTAAATGCTAAATCCGAGCATGTTATTGAAGCTTCGACAGGAATTGGGAAAACGATGGGCTATTTATTGCCGTCGATATTTTATGCGATGCAAACCGGAAAAAAGGTTGGAATTAGTACGTATACATCGCATTTATTAGACCAGCTCCTGCAAAATGAAATTCCGGTGTTAGAACAAATTTTAGGTCATCCTGTTAAAATCGCTTTGTTAAAAGGTATGAATCATTATATTGATGTAGAAAAATTTGAACAAATGTTAAAAGCATCCGATGAATCATATGATGAAACTTTTACATTACTCCAAACGTTAATATGGCTTACAAAGACCGAAACGGGTGATTTCAGTGAGCTCAATGTTTCAGGTGGTGGGCAATTATTAATCGATAAAATACGTAAAACAGAGCTGCCGAAAACAACGATGCCGCTGTATGACTTTTACGCGCGTGCGATTCAAAATAGTCGACAAGCACAAATTATCGTGACCAATCATGCGATGTTGTTAGCCGATTTAGTGCGACATGAACAAATTTTCAATGAAATTGGTGGATGGGTTATTGATGAAGCACATCAATTTGTTCAAGCAGCTATTAGCCAGGACGAAAAGATTTTTTCGTATATAAATTGGAAATATTTATTTGGTCAAATTGGCAATATAGAGGATGAGCAACTTTTCTATCGAATGAAGCGAGCGGCTATCAAAAAACAGTTAGTTCATACATCGACTTTACAACAAGTTGAAAAACGATTTAATCAAATGGTTGCGGCATTTGATGAGGCGATACATGTATTTGTTCGACATGTCCAGCAGTCAAATAGTATGAATAAAAAAGAGCTAAAACTAACAGCGTTTTTAGCTGAATTACAGTTACCGACAGATGTGTTTTCAAACGTAACGGTTGCGGTGCAGCGCTGGATTGATGAAGCGCAGCAAGTAGCGTTGCAGTTTTATTCAGGTGTGGAAGAGCTTGCACCAGAGCATCACTATATAATGGATCAATGGAATTATTGGATTCGCGAATTTAAATTGAAAATATCTGAATGGGATGAAGTGTTCCTTAAGGATGAAAACAGCTATTCTTGCTGGTTAGAAATGGATCGTAGAAGTGTCCCTGGAAGCATTCAAATCTTTAAAAAACCAATCGATGTGACACAAACAATTACGGAATTATTTACGCCTATTCGTGAAAAATGCGCGGTTATTTGGACTTCAGGAACGCTATCAGTGCCAAATAACGAACGCTTTATTACGAATCAATTAGGAATTGATCGACAAGTGACGCTAGAAAAACTTCAGGCACCAGCGAGCTATTATGCAGGGGCAAAAGCGTTTATTGTCACGGATATGCCAGATATTCAAACGGTTTCGCAAAGTGATTATATTGAAGAGGTGGCCCATGCTGTCACAAATGTGGTACGCATGACACAAGGAAGGTGCTTTGTGTTATTCACTTCACAAGACATGCTACGTAAAACCGTCGAGCTGATTCAAGAAAGCGAGCTGTTAAGTGACTATATGCTGTTTGCACAAGGGATTACTGCGGGCAGTCGGATGCGTTTACTAAAATCCTTCCAAAAATTTAATCATTCAGTTCTGTTTGGTACGAATAGTTTTTGGGAAGGTGTCGACGTACCTGGTGATGGATTATCTTCGGTCATTGTTGTTCGGTTGCCATTTTCTTCACCAGACGAACCAACGTTTAAGGCACGTGCACAATTTTTACAGCAGCAAGGGCAAAATTCATTTTCGGAATTGTCCTTACCAGAAGCCATTTTACGTTTCAAGCAAGGATTCGGTCGATTAATTCGTTCGAGTCAAGATCGAGGCGTATTTATCGTTCTGGATCGCCGAATTGATGCGAAATCTTATGGCTCGCAATTTATCGAGGCATTACCGCCCATTTCGGTACAAAAACTGCCACTTGATAGTATGGTACAACAGCTAGGAAGTTGGTATAATAAATAACGATGCGGAAGGAAAGCAGGTCGACAAATATGAAACAAATTTTTAAAAATAGCTTGGCTTTTCATGCATGCCATATTTGCACGAAATGTAAACAGGTGGCGGCATGAAAAACTGGTTAATATTTGGTGTAGTCTTTATTTTATCTTTGTCACTTGTTATTTCAGTAATAGTACTCTGGAAAGCGACTGCACCGTTTAATGACATAGAACAACAAGCTGAAGAGCTAGCGCTTGATACGAAGGCGCTGGCGAATATTTCAGAGTCCTATGTTTATAACGGAAATAAGCCATACGTTACGGTATTCGGAGTCGACGAATATGGTAAGGAAAAAGCGATTTTCGTTCCTATAAGTTTAGAAGTGAAGGCAATGCAGGAAGTGTATTTGCAAGATGGCATTTCAGAACAACAGGCTTTAACTGCTTTTCATGATGAAACGTCTGTAAAAAAGGTGCTTCACACAAAGTTAGGTTTTGAGGAACCAGGCGCTGTATGGGAAATAACGTATATGAGTGAATCTGGCAGTTTAAACTATGTGTATCTCTTGTTTAAAGACGGGCAATGGTGGAAACGTATATTGAATTTGTAGAGGAGACATTAACATGAAACAATTGTTAGCAAACCGTGTAAAAACTTTAACACCATCTACAACTTTGGCGATTACAGCTAAAGCAAAAGAGCTAAAAGCACAAGGTATTGACGTGATTGGCTTAGGAGCAGGGGAACCTGATTTCAATACGCCGGAAAATATTTTAACTGCGGCTAAAAAGTCAATGGACGAAGGTTTAACAAAGTATACGCCAGCTGGAGGCTTACCTGCATTAAAGCAAGCGATTATCGATAAACTTTCTCGCGATAATAGGCTTACATATAAAGCGAATGAAGTAATGGTTGGTGTTGGGGCGAAACACGTACTGTATACATTGTTCCAAGTAATTTTAAATGAGGGTGATGAAGTCATCATTCCAATCCCTTACTGGGTTTCGTATCCAGAGCAAGTGAAACTAGCGGGCGGTGTGCCAGTGTATGTGGAAGGTACAGCGGAGCAAAGTTATAAAATTACTGCTCAACAATTAAAAGATGCGATTACACCTAAAACAAAAGCGATGATCATTAACTCACCTTCGAATCCATCAGGGATGATTTATTCAAAAGAAGAGTTAGCTGAGTTGGCAAAAATAGCAGAGCAAAACGATATTTTAATCGTTTCAGATGAAATTTACGAAAAGCTTGTTTACAATGGAGTAGAGCATTTTTCGATTGCGCAACTTTCAGAACAAATTAAAGCACGTACAATTGTCATTAATGGTGTAGCCAAATCGCATTCAATGACAGGATGGCGTATTGGTTATGCGGCCGGTGATGCAACGATTATTAATGCAATGACTGATTTAGCTTCACATTCTACTTCGAACGCGACGACAACGGCACAATATGCAGCGATTGAAGCGTATAATGGTCCACAGTCAACTGTTGAAGAAATGCGTCAAGCGTTTGAATCACGCTTAGCAGTAATTTTCCCGAAAGTAGCAGCTATTCCTGGGGTAAAAGTATTGGCTCCACAAGGCGCATTTTACTTATTACCAGATGTATCGGAAGCGGCTACGAAAACAGGCTATGCGTCAGTGGATGATTTTGCGAGCGCATTATTAACAGAAGCTAACGTTGCAGTAATTCCAGGTTCAGGCTTTGGCGCTCCCGCAACAATTCGTATTTCGTATGCAACATCTTTAGATTTATTAGAAGAATCAGTTCGTCGTATCGATGCTTTTGTAAAAGCAAATTGGCAAGACTAACTTAATGCCCAGGCGGATGGCACAGATTTTTAATGAATATTAACTGTAAGTTTTGGAGGACACTATGAAAAAAATTATGATTAAAGATATGCCAAACCATATCGGTGAAACAATTAAACTAGGTGCTTGGTTAGCAAATAAGCGTTCAAGCGGTAAATTAGCTTTCTTACAATTACGTGATGGCTCAGGCTTTGCACAAGGTGTTGTAGTAAAAGAAGAAGTGGGCGAAGAACTTTTTGCAGTAGCAAAAGGTATGACGCAAGAAACTTCAATGTACATTATTGGTGAAGTAAAGGCTGATGAGCGTTCTTCATTCGGTGCAGAATTAAATGTAACAGGTATTGAAGTAATTCATGCGGCAACAGATTTCCCAATTACACCAAAAGAGCACGGTACAGAGTTTTTAATGGACAACCGTCATTTATGGTTACGCTCTCGTAAGCAACATGCGATTATGAAAGTGCGTAATGAAATTATTCGTGCTACGTATGAATTCTTTAATGACAATGGCTTTACAAAAATGGACCCACCAATTTTAACGGGTTCATCACCTGAAGGTACATCTGAATTATTCCATACGAAATATTTCGATGAAGATGCTTTCCTTTCTCAATCAGGTCAACTTTATATGGAAGCCTCTGCAATGGCATTAGGAAAAGTATTTTCATTCGGTCCAACATTCCGTGCAGAAAAATCAAAAACGCGTCGTCACTTAATCGAGTTTTGGATGATTGAGCCGGAGATGGCATTTGTAGAATTTGAAGAGAATTTAGAAGTGCAAGAACAATACGTTACACATATCGTTCAATCGGTATTAAAAAACTGTAAACTAGAATTAGAACGTCTAGGTCGTGACACATCAAAATTAGAAAACATTCAAGCACCATTCCCACGTATTTCTTATGATGATGCGATTAAATTCTTACATGAGCAAGGTTTTGACGATATTCAGTGGGGCGATGATTTCGGTGCACCACATGAAACGGCGATTGCCAATGCATATGATAAACCAGTGTTCATTACATGCTACCCAACTGGCATCAAGCCATTCTACATGCAACCGCATCCAGAGCGCGATGATGTTGTATTATGTGCAGATTTAATTGCACCAGAAGGCTACGGAGAAATTATCGGTGGTTCTGAACGTATTCATGATTATGATCTGTTAAAAGCACGACTTGAGGAGCACGGCTTATCAGAAGATGCCTATGCTTGGTATTTAGAGCTACGTAAGCAAGGTTCTGTACCACATTCAGGTTTTGGTCTAGGATTAGAGCGTACAGTAGCATGGATTTCAGGCTCAGAGCATATTCGTGAGTCGATTCCATTCCCACGTTTATTAAACCGTTTATACCCATAAATTACGTTAACTTGGCGTCATAGCGTCCAGTTGATACTCAATAAAATTCCGTAAAGCGTCCGGGTAAAACCGGGCGCTTTCTATTACGATAAAGGAAGGAGGGATCCGTATGAAGAATGATTTTGAACGAATCCGCATTTGGACGCAGCAACGCAACATTACGGTGCCCAATCTGTTCTTCCGACATTATAAAGAGCTAAATATTCAAGATGACGAAGCACTCATTGTCATGCATTTAGTGAGCTTTGAGCAGGAGGGAATTGATTTTCCTACGCCCAATGATTTAATGATGCGTACTCATTTTCAACAAGCTAAAATCTCTCAAATATTGCAACGTTTAATGCAAAAAGGGATGCTAGAAATTTCCCAATCCACCGACGACTTAGGAAAAATAGCTGAAAAATATTCATTATATCCTTTATGGGTAAGGCTATTAGAAAATTTAGAGGCGCAACAACAGCAAGTAGTCGAAACGGCAAATAAAGTGGATGAAGCTACGATTTTTACGCTATTTGAACAAGAGTTTGGTCGTTTATTATCACCGATTGAACTCGAAACGATTGGTATGTGGATTGATATTGATAAGCATTCACCAGAAATTATTAAAGCGGCGTTAAAAGAAGCGGTTTTAGCGAGTAAAGTGAATTTGCGTTATATTGATCGCATTTTAATGGAGTGGAAAAAGAAAAAGATTACGACACTGCAGCAAGTTGAAAAGCATAGCGAGCAGTATCGTAAACATACGACAACTACAAACACATACCAACCACCAGAACAACAACAACCGACGAAAAAAGTATCATTTTATAATTGGTTAGAGGAAAGGGAATAGGAGGGACCTCGAATGTTAACGAAAACGCAATGGCTCCATTTTTTAGATGAGATGGACAAAATGTATCCAGATGCACATTGTGAACTTGTGCACGACAATCCATTCGAGCTGACGATTGCGACTCTTTTATCTGCTCAATGTACGGATGTGCTCGTCAATAAAGTTACGAAAAATCTTTTTCAAAAATATAAAACACCCCAAGATTATTTGGAGGTTTCTTTAGAAGAGTTGCAAAATGATATTCGCTCAATTGGCTTGTACCGCAATAAAGCGAAAAACATTCAATTATTAAGTGGCATACTGATCAATGATTTTAACTGGGAAGTGCCTGCAACGAGGGAAGAGCTTGTGACATTACCAGGAGTAGGTCGAAAAACAGCGAACGTCGTTTTATCTGTAGCATTTAATGTACCGGCGATGGCTGTTGATACACATGTAGAACGCGTAACAAAGCGTTTAGGGCTATGCCGTTGGAAAGATAATGTGCTTGAAGTGGAAGAAACGATTATGAAGAAAACGCCGATAGATCGATGGAGTCGTGCTCATCATCAAATCATCTTCTTTGGACGCTATCATTGTAAGGCGCAAAATCCTGGCTGTGGTACATGTCCATTATTAGCAGATTGTCGAGAAGGGCAAAAACGTTTGAAAAAAGGTTTGGTGAAAGTATGATTGCTGTGAATAAAGAAAAAATTTCCAAAGTGGCAGTGAATGAGTGGTATGAAAGCTGGGAGCAATTACAGCAAAAGATTCATCTTGCTCACGATGCACGTGATTCGTCAGTGGGGCAGTTAATGCAGCAAGCTATTGAACAATTTGAACATTTTATTGTATCGAGCTCTGAACCTAGCGCGGAGTTTTCGGAAATTGAGCCATATGAATTAATGCCGATTAATGGCATGGAACGTCTAAGCTTTGTGAAAATGCGCCCAAGTCAATATGCGGCATATCGCCAATTAGATGAACTGTATAAAGAAACGAAAAAACGATGCGCAAGATTACGATTATAATGAAAAAGACCATCTACTCATACGAAAAGGTATGTGTGGATGGTCTTTTTACTTGATTCAGCAGAAGTACCCTAATTCTATAGGTAGGGGGCGAATGCTAAATATGCAATTTTATTCAGTGTGGTTTTAAACTCGGCTGAAGTAGTGGAACTCAGGCTAAGAACGCCGCGTCGTGCGGCAACGTCTGAGTGACCAACGTCGTGTTGGCCCAATGCCCCGGCGGATTTTGTTTCAAAAGAAAAACCAACACACATATCAACTATATGTGTTGGCTAAATAAGAAGGAGTGAGAAATTTATTCTCCGTCCACAACCGGTTCTTCTTCAGCTCCGGGTTCTAGCGAAGTAGGAGGGGATGGTGGTATTGGATTCGTCCCAATATCAGGGGGCTCGGTGTTGTTATTTCCGTTGCCATTCCCATTATTACCATTACCTTGGCCGTTTCCATTATTCCCGTTGCCATTCCCATTATTGCCGTTCCCTTGATCGTTGCCGTTTCCATTATTCTCATTGCCTTCATCTGGATTCGGCTCTTCCGGGTTTATCGGAAGGTTTGAGTCTTCATCATCAATACCTGGGATTTCAGGGATGACTGGCTCCTCAAGTGATGTATCTTGGTTGATGTAAATCGAAGTCGATACAGGTTCACTACGGATATCGTCAGCTAATGCAACAACTGAGAAAGTATAGGTTTTCCCTGGTTCAATATTTGATATTTGAATAGCGAGTGAACTCGTGACAGAAACGACTGTTGGCGCCTCTCCATCTGCGTTCATCGTCACTTCAAACGTTACTGGTGAACCATCTTCTTGTGTGAGTGATGGATGTGCCCACGTTAAATCGACTAACTGTGTCGTATCATTGTAAAGTGCGTGTAGATTTGTCGGAGCATCCAATGTTTCTTGTACGAACTGTTCAGATACTACTTTCGGCTCCGTTCCTTTTACAAATAACTCGGTTTTACGGTGAGTATTAGGTGTATATTCACTCGCTAATTTTAACGGATTTGAACCTACTTCAATCGTTGCAGAAACAACAGAGCTTGGCTGCTTAAACTTAGATGATGGATTATGTTTATCTAAATCCGTCATAATTGTTTTAAATAATGTTTGCGGCAACCAACGTTCTTCCCATGTTGAAATGGCATCTTTACGCAGAGAATGACCGCCCCAAATGGCAATCGAATAATTCGTTGTATAGCCTGCAAACCA
Organism: Solibacillus cecembensis; assembly: GCF_050272495.1. Classification (NCBI taxonomy): domain Bacteria; kingdom Bacillati; phylum Bacillota; class Bacilli; order Caryophanales; family Caryophanaceae; genus Solibacillus; species Solibacillus cecembensis. The sequence goes on from NZ_JBNNMF010000034.1 coordinate 17,578, forward strand.
AGTGTCTGGAACTGAATTTTTCTTTAAATTAAATTTTTTAAATTCATCAGAAGAGTAGTTAGTTGTTCCTGTTTTACCAGCAATGTCTACCCCTGAAACCATTGCTCTCTTTGCTGAGGCATTCGGCTTCGTACTGACAACGTCGCGTAAAATATCTGTCACCATATAGGCTGTGTAATCGCTCATCGCAATCTTTTGTTTAGGCTTATAAGAATCTGATGATGAGCCATCACGGAAAACAATTTTTGATATTGCATGGGCATCGTTGTATGTTCCGTTATTTCCAAAAGCCGCATAAGAAGCTGCCATTTGAATTGGTGAAATCGCAATACGACCACCGCCAATAGCATCAGATTCCACAAGTTGTTTGTCTGTACGAATACCGATATTTGCTAAAAATTGTTTTGAACGATCGGCTCCTACTTCACGGAATGTCTTGACAGCAGGAATGTTTCGAGAAGTGTAAAGTGCTTCACGAACAGTCATTGGACCACCATATTTACTATCCCAGTTTGTAATCACTTGTTTAGAACCTGTATACGTAATTGGTTCATCGACCGTTGTTTCCCCTGTTGACCATTTTAAATATTCAAAAGCGGGACCATAATCGACTAATGGTTTTAATGTCGAACCAGGTGAACGCGTTGTTAAGTCGTAAGCATGGTTATAAGGTAGGTTTCCAGAATAATTTCGACCACCGCCGACCGCACGCAATGCGCCTGTTTCCGTATCAACGACAGCAATACCTGCTTGAATTTGTTCATTCGGGAAGTTACTGTCATTGTTTATCGTATTTTCGACAATTTTTTGTGCCTCTGGATCTAATGTTGTATACACTTTAATGCCTTCTGAAAGTAATTCTGTTTCACCCTTTGCCTCTATCTCAGATAATACAACGTCTAAAAATGCTGGATATTTAGTCGTTGTGTTCGCAATACGTTTTTCATCAGGAATTAAACCAGCTGTTACATTGGCCGTTTTCGCTGAATCAGCTTCCGTTTGCGAAATTTTATTATGCTGAACCATTAAAGAAAGGACGATATTACGTCGTTTTTCTGCACGTTCTGGATTTTTATATGGGTTATAGTTATTGGGACTTTGCGGGATACCTGCAAGTAAAGCCGCTTCATCCAATGTTAATTCATCTAACTCTTTCCCATAAAATTCTTTTGCTGCTGTACCAAAACCGTAAATACGACCTGACATCAGTATTTTATTGAAGTACATTTCGAAAATTTGTTCTTTTGAATACTTGCGCTCTAATTGTATTGAAAGCCAAGCTTCTTGTGCTTTACGTTTTAATTTTTTCTCGTTTTTTAAGAAGGAGTTTTTTACAACTTGTTGTGTAATTGTACTCGCACCTTGTGCCCCGAAGCCATCACGGACATTGGCGATGACGGCACTACCAAGTCGCCAAATATCGATACCAAAATGGTCGAAAAATCGTGAATCTTCTGTCGCGATAATGGCATCTCGCATTTGAACTGGAATATCTTCATACTTTACATAATTCCGTTTTTCTGCACCAATTGTGGCAAAAAGCTCTTTATTCACATCATAAAATTCAGATGAGATGGGATCTTTTAATAATTCTTCATCTAAGTCTGGTGCGCTACTAACATAATAGGCGAATAGCCCGGCACCACCTAAAAATCCGACAACCCCTAATAAAACGACGGTTAAGAAAATTCGCTTAATCCATATACCAAAGGGTGTTTTTGTTTGTATTTTTTTCTTTTGTGATTGACGCTCGCGTTTAATATCTTCGCGAGTTCGTTTTTGTTCTGACACGTTATTTCTCCTCACTTTCACAAACATTTTTGTCTGCGATGAACTTTTTTACAGCTTGTAAATAATCAAGGCGCGGCATATAACCGTCCTTCATTTCGATTGCTTGCTGCTCAAAAACGTTTAAAGGAATCGACTTTCTACTACCATTTTGCATCATTGTCCAAAACTGCTCGATTATTTGAAAGGGTAGGGCAAAATTGCGCCCAAGTTTTGAAAAACGAATGATGAAAAAGGCGATTCCATTTTGGCATTCTACGGATTTCATATGCTCGATTTGATGTGCATGAATATTTTGCAAGGGAAAGGATGTTTTACTTTCGGTTTCCTTCGCTTCAAAGTCGATATAATAACCATTCCATACGCCATTATAATCCGTTGTCGAAGGGGTGCGGAAATAAGCTTCACGAATAACCGCTGCACTTCTTGCCGGATAATCTACTTTGACGATTTGTATCGGAACAGGTTTCTTATGAATATTTGCCAAATTTTGCTGTAAATAAAACAAATTCGTTTCATTTAAATCATCTTCAAGGCTTTTTCCGCGATTACTATACGAAATTTCGCGTTTTTTCTTCGGAACAGGTGTACTTGATTCTGAAATTTTTGTAGGTGAGGCATTATAAATTTTTCCGTTCGGATAACGTATGACCATGAAATCACCATCTTTCTAATCATTTCCATACTTATTTATTTTATCATAAAGCGGATGAATGAAGATAAAATTTGTTTCCGAAATTACCTACGAAATCGACATATGGTAAGAGCTTTTAGCGACCTATGACTAGTTTTGCGAGTGACTATGATTTATCGATTTTGTAACGTAATCTACAAGAAAGGAGGCGTTTGCCCATGTCAAAAATTTCATCCATTATCCAAACTATTGATTTCGCAAAGCAACTATTAACTGTCCAAGTACAATTAGAAGAGGCACGCGTTACGAACGAATTTTATGCCCGATTGATCGCAGGTTACCAAAAAGTAAGCTTAGCAGAAAAGCAAATGCAAGTAAAGAATACTTGTTCGCATATTAGTAGTACAATGGAGTAGAATTTGATAAACTAAAAGCAACTAGTCAAACTACTCGAGGTGCAATTTATGGAATTAAAAATAAATACACAACAATTACAAAATGAATGTCAGGACGCGCTCGACCGTTTTTGGGAAATGCGCCGCTTAGATAAAGAACCTGATTTTTATAATGAAGTAAAACCACATGCGGATACGATTCATGCTGCAATCAAAAATTGGCAGCAACTTGCGCATTTGTGGATTAAGGAAAACCATCCTAAAAATTTATATGTACAACAAATTGACCATGCAGCAGACGCGATGGAACAATTTGTTGTGCAATCTTTTTATAAAGGGACGAGTAAGAAACGTTTTATTCAATCCATTCAGTCTGTGCTATATACACTGTCGATTTTGATGAAAAAGCTAGAAGAGGCTGATGCGAATGTTGAGTAAAAAACGTTCGATAGCTGAGCTTTTGCAAGAGTGGCAATATGACGAGGAGTTAAAGCAAAACATCAAAGGTTGGCATACGCTAGATGAAAAAAGGGCGGAGTATGCCCCGTTCCCGCAACAATTGCACCCGTCCATCATAAAGGCGCTGCAGGCAAGAGGCGTTGAGCAGCTGTATACACATCAGCGTGCGGCTTTTGATTTGGCGCAGCAAGGGAAAAATTTCACAGCGATTACCCCGACTGCCTCTGGAAAATCATACTGCTATCACTTGCCTGTGTTACAAAAGATTTTAGAGGACAAATCTAGCCGGGCCATTTATTTATTTCCGACAAAGGCATTAGCACAAGATCAAAAATCAGATTTACATGAATTAATCGAACAAATGGATGAGGAAATTTTAAGTTATACGTATGATGGGGATACCGCGCCAGGCATCCGCCAAAAGATTCGTAAGGCGGGGCATATCGTCATGACCAACCCGGATATGTTGCATTCGGGGATATTACCTCATCACACAAAATGGGTTTCGCTCTTTGAGAATTTAAAATACATCGTTATTGATGAATTGCATACATATAAAGGTGTTTTTGGCTCGCATGTAGCTCATGTTTTAAGAAGGTTGCAACGAATTTGCGCATTTTATGGAAGCAATCCACTCATTATTTGTACAAGTGCCACAATTAGCAACCCACAACAATTAGCGGAATCCTTAACAAATACAAAGCACGAGCTGATTTCAAAGTCGGGTGCGCCGGTTGGTAAAAAAACCTTTCTTTTTTATAATCCACCTATTGTTCATCCAACATTCGGTGTCAGACGAAGTGCCGTATTAGAAGTGCGCGATATTTCGAAGCGCTTGTTTGAAGCGGGAATTCAGACAATCATTTTTGCGAAATCACGCGTTCGAGTTGAAATGCTCGTTACGTATTTAAAATCTTTAACCGTAAAAAAAATTGCAGATGAATCAATTCAAGGGTACCGAGGAGGCTATCTGCCAAGTGAGCGAAGAAAGATTGAAAAAGGCTTGCGTGAAGGTGCAATCCAAATGGTCATTAGTACGAATGCTTTAGAATTGGGCGTGGATATTGGTCAATTACAAGCGTGTATTATGACAGGTTATCCGGGAAATATTGCAAGTGCATGGCAGCAAGCAGGTCGCGCGGGAAGACGGCAAGGTGAGGCATTAATTATATACGTTGCCCAATCAACTGCGCTTGATCAATATATCGTTCAACATCCGAGCTATATGTTAGGAAGCTCACCTGAAGAAGTACGCATTAACCCAGAAAACATGCTTATTTTAATGGACCATTTAAAGTGTGCGGCATTCGAACTGCCATTTTCGATGACTGATAGTTATGGGGAATTTGAAATTCAGGAGTTATTGCAGTTTTTAGAAGAGGAAGGGGTACTTGTTAAAACGAGCACCCAATGGCACTGGATGAGTGAGCGTTTTCCAGCCCATGATATTTCATTGCGGTCAGCAGCTCAAGAAAATGTGGTCATTATTGATATGTCAACGCCTGCAAATACAAAAGTAATTGGTGAGATGGACACGTATAGTGCGATGACACTCCTCCATGAAGAAGCAATTTACTTACATCAAGGGATTCAATTCCAAGTGGAAAAGTTAGATTGGGAAGAGAAAAAAGCGTATGTCCGCGAGGTGGATGTGGATTATTTTACAGATGCCAACTTAGCCGTGGAACTAAAGGTGTTAAGCGAGGATAAAATCGCACACTATGAAAGTGCTTCTGTAAGCTATGGGGACGTAGGAATTTTAGCGATCCCAACAATTTTCAAGAAAATAAAGCTACACGAAAAAAACGAAAATATTGGCTCTGGACCGATACATTTGCCACCGATGGAAATGCATACAAATGCGACGTGGTTAAGTTTTGAAGTAGTGGAAGGGTGGAATGATGTAAGGTTGGCAGAAGCACTTGAAGGTGTTGCACAAGCACTCGGCAGCTTTATCCCCTTATTTATTCATTGTGACCGTTCTGATGTTTCAGTCGTCCCGCAAGTGAAAGCGACACACAATGAAAAGCCGACACTATTTATTTATGACAGCTACCCAGGTGGTATCGGGTTAAGTGAGAAGGTTTATGATATTATTTTAAGTCTTGTTGAAAAAGCGTTAGAACATGTTCGTCAATGTCCATGTCCAAGTGGTTGCCCTGCATGTGTCGGTCCACAAAACAGTTTAACCGACAGTCCGAAGAAGGATACGATTAAATTATTGCAAAATTTAGCGGGTGAATTAAGTAATTAAGTTTGGTATTTGTTGTGCAACCTTAATAGCTTCATAAATAAAGAAAAGAGTAGTGAAATTGTTATTGCAGGCAAGAAACCATACTAAAACTTGATAGTTTAACCACAAAATACAGCCTTTATACACAGAGGCTGTATTTTTTAATTGTCCCAGAATATTATTACAGGTAGAATGTATACTAAATACCAGATTTGTTAAATAACGTAACACTGATTCGATTTACCGAACGAGAGTTCTTGAAGGTTGTACTTCAACTAACGGCGCATGATTATTGAATAAAAAATTCCTATTATCACATAATTTGAACGGAAAAAGGTGAGTATAAAATGGAGTATAGGGCGTTGTTAAAAGAACATTTGTTTCAGCTAGAGGAAAAATTGTTAAAACCAGAAATAAGGACTTCAAAAGATGAACTAATTAATATACTTTCAGACAGTTTTTTTGAATTCGGAAGCTCAGGTGAAGTATTGTACAAAGATGAAAGTATTGGCGAAGTGAGTCTTAGCGTAGTACGAATGAAAATGAGTGATTTTGAGATTCATCCATTGTCTGAAGAAATAGTTTTAACAACCTACCGAATTTATAACGAGTTGAATAAACAACACTCATTACGTAGTTCGATATGGAAATTAATTGATGGACGTTAGAAGATGCATTTTCATCAAGGGACAAAAATAACTTCTTCACTCTAATTCTTACTCAATTAACAGAGGATTTAGTGTAACAAATATTTCAAAATGTGACCAAACGACGGTTTGGGAATGTTATAAGGATGACTTTTGAAACTTTTATAATTGAATTAACGTAAATATAGTAATTACTTATTGTAGGGAGTGGGTTATTGTTTTTATTTATTATTCTTTATTTAGTTTAGGTGTGTTAATAGTTATAGGTAGTGCGATTTTTTTAATTCTTATGTATAGAAAGAGAGAAATTAAGTTTTGGCCGACTATTAAAATGCTGAGCGGTTTTTTAATAGGACTCCTACTTTTATGGATGACTGTTCCAAGTTTAAAATATGTAATAATGAAAGACTTTGATGTTGTTAATGGTAAATGCACGATAGAAATATCTTCATCTGGTCGTTCTTCTGATGCGACTTTCAATATGCTTCAAACAGACGAACGATTTAATTTCAATGAGATTCCTGAACTCGATACTTATGGCAAATCAATTCCTTATTACTGTGAGGTTACGGTGACCAAAGACCATATGTGGACAATGGATTATAAAATTTACGATTTAAAGACAGGAAAGCTTATCGATTCACACACAGTTGAGTAGCTTATTGTTTGAAAAAATTGAAGAATAAATATACATATGTAGTTGAAAGAACGTTCCCAAATGGAAGCTTTGGGAAGGTTCTAAGATTTAGTTATAATTTCCATTTTAAAATCCTCATCATGTATACTTGTATAAAAGCTATTGGGGAGGATTTGTATGGCAAGATGCACAAATTGTAACTATAAATGGTCATTTAAAGAAGTTATGGCTGCTGGATTTTCAAAAGACGGAAAACTATGTCCGAACTGCGGAGAAAAACAGTATGTCTCAAAAACAACGCAAAATATTATAAGTTTAGGCTCTATTAGTTTTCTACTTGTGATTATTTTCCCCTTCTTTATCAAATTGAGTGACAAAAACGATGGTTATCAATAATTAATACTTTATACAAATAACGTTCCAAAATGAAAGGTTGGTAACCATTTTAAAATTAATAGAAAATTGTATAATAACATAGAGGTGATAAAAATGAATTTTCCAAATTTATCTCAAATACGTTTCCCAAAATTAATATTACACTCGTTGTTATTAATCATCATTTTGACACTGATATTTATAATTAGCAAAGGTATAATTAATTGGATATTTGACACAAAAATTATTACAGGAAATGGACCTGTTAGTTCCTTAGTCCTGATTTGGACTTTCTTTGCTATTCAAAATAAAAAGTATCAGAAAAAAGCTTAGTTTAAATAGATGTAATGCTATAATTTTGCGAATAGCTTACACATCTCATAGTTAAATAACGTTCCCAAACGTGAACTGCACCCCAATTGTTAGACACAACTAACAAGGAGGTGCAGTTATCTATGTCTAAAATTAGTGCAGAAGAAAAATTAGCTGCGGTTCAAAGATATGTAAATGGAAAAGAAAGTTCAAGAACAGTAGCGGCAGATATAGG